>CAYGMR010000134.1:0-8668 GCA_964350725.1 uncultured Ardenticatenaceae bacterium
AATGCATACGGTTAAGAATAATTGAGGGGATAGCATGAAACATATGTTGTCAACTCCATTTGGGTAATCTTTAGGCTTATTATGGATATTATTATCGGAGAAGCAACATTTTCTTCCTTTACGGGAGCATGAACAAGTTGTCAGTAGTGTCATGCCCGCGCAGGCGGGAATCCAAGCGTTTGGATACCTGCCTACGCAGGTATGACAGGTTGTTTGCAGACCCTTCCTTTACAGTATGATTTTTCAATAGAAGGATTGTGGCCGCAATTTCCTATTGACATATGGATGAATAACATGAATTTACGCGAATTAGCTTGAAATTGGTGTTGATTGGTGTGAATTCAGTGCAATTTAGTTGAGGTAAATTAAAAATCCGGTATGATTTCAAGATGACAAATGAATCTACACTTGGTGACGATAATGCACCAATAATTGAAGCAACAGAAGAACCCACCCTTCCTGAAGAAAACAACACGCCTTCAGAAAATTTATTTCCTGCAGTAACTATTGCTGACTTGCCTCCACGTCTGCTTGAGGCCACACAGCGCATGGGTTGGAACGAATTAACGCCTGTGCAGGCCAAAGCGATTCCCTACTTGATGAGTGGTCGCGATTTGATGGCACAAGCGCGTACCGGCAGTGGCAAGACCGGTGCTTTTATCATGCCCATCATGGAAATTATTAATACACGCCAGGACAACTGCCAGGCGTTGGTATTAGCACCAACACGCGAATTGGCGCAGCAAGTGGCACAAGAGGCGCAAGATTTGGCTGGCCCAGATGGCATGCGCGTTGTGGCTGTTTATGGTGGTGTGAAATATGAAGGCCAATTGAATGCGTTCAAACGCGGCGCGCATCTGGTGGTCGGCACGCCTGGCCGTGTGCTTGATCATTTAATGCGACGATCCTTGACATTGGATAATTTGAAGGTGCTCGTGTTTGATGAGGCGGATCGTATGTTGTCGATGGGTTTTTACCCCGATATGCGCCGTGTCCAAACGTACCTGCCGAAAAAAGGCTTGAACAGCTTTATGTTTTCGGCCACTTTCCCGGAACGTGTCAAGAGTTTGGCGCGCCAATTCTTAAAAGAGCCAGCATTTCTCAGTTTGAGTGCAGACCATGTGCATGTGGCTGAAACCGCGCATATTGTTTATAAAGTGCCGTCAATGGAGAAGGATCGTGCCCTTGTACGGATTATTGAGATTGAGAATCCCGACTCGGCGATTATTTTTTGTAATACAAAACAGTGGGTGCATTATGTGGCCGTCGTGTTGGGCCGCTTTGGCTATGACGCTGACGAGTTGAGCGGTGATGTGGCGCAAAACGAACGCGAACGGGTCATGAACCGGCTGCGTGAGGGCAAGCTGCGCTTTTTAGTGGCGACGGATGTGGCGGCACGCGGTATTGATATTTCAAATTTATCGCATGTGATTCAATATGAAGTGCCTGTGGAGTCAGAGATTTATATTCACCGTGCGGGTCGTACTGGGCGTGCAGGGGCTGCTGGTGAAGCATTGACTTTGGTTGGTGAACGCGATGAACAAATCAAAATTATGCGTATTGGCAAAAAGTATGATATTGATTTTGAGGAACGGCCGTTGCCCACTGATGAAGATGTAACGGCCGTTGTTGCCGAGCGTACCAATGTGTTGTTAGAAGCAAAATTGCGTGACCGCGACAAACTGAAAACCGGACGCATGGAACGCTTTATACCCATCGTGCGTGAATGGGCTGAGGATGAAGAGGGTGCGAAATTGATGGCCATGCTGCTTGATGATTACTACCAACAATCTTTGCATCCACAACCGGCCAAACCCGAAAAAGACCAGGAAAAAAAGCAAAAATCAGGCAGTAAACAGCGGCGTAAACGCGGTCGGCGTAGATAGAGGAGCAGAGTTGCAAATCTAAGAAATTCAGCTTTTTCTACTTTGCAACCGTGCCCCTATGCAACCTTACCTCTTATGACAATGTTGCTGTGGCAAAAACGACGTGGAAGGGCATGCAGTAGATGACCACGCTTTGATATTGGCTTAAATCAATATCAGCGGGGATGTCATAATTCTGGTCGCCGACATTGCCTTTCAGTTCACCCAAATCAATATAATCTTCACCAACCTCAGTCTGATTTGTCGGATTGGGGTTTTTTGTTAGCAACACGTGCAAATCGGGGCCGTTGGTGACATCAAAATCTTCCAGGCGCAAAACGACCTGGTCGCCTTGCTGATAAATTGTTGCGCTGCCCGAACCTTGATGGGCATTGTCTGCGCCTTCAAATTCGCCGACTGCCTGCATAATCCATTCATCGGCTGCTGCAGGCATGGTTTCTTCCATGTTGTTGTCGGTCATCACGACAGCGGTGGCATCTGCGACAGGTTGTTCAATAACGGCCGTTGCGTCCGGAACGGCCGTCATGGAGTCAGCTTCTCGTGTTATCTTATCATCCTCAGGCATGGTTTCGATTTCTGCTTCAGTTGGCATTTCAGAGGGAAACGCCTCGTCAACAGATTCATCAATAAATAAGGGTGATGCGAGATACCAGCCGACTGGCAAGACGATTAGTAAGATGACAATAATGCCGATAACAAGCGTTTTATGATTTTTCATAGTTGACATACCTCATGTTTTGTATGCATGTGAGTATGCTCAAAAAACGTTACAGATTTCTTAAACGGCCGTTTCGGTTTGCTTACGCTTGTGGTTGGATTGTGGCATATGTGCCGCTTATCGCGTGGCACTCCAAAAAACTGTGGAGTCGAGTTCGAGAAATCCACCTGTGCTCAGGATATAGCCTTCAAAAAGCCATGATCGATCACTTATATCGGGGGGCAGTGTCGGGGAATTTTGCAGCGTGACAGGTGCGCCATCAAAATAAAAAGCGAGGTTGTCAGATTCAATTTCAATCTGCAAGACATGGGGGTCTGATCCGGTAATCGGTGCCATAATGCCTAAGGAAACACTTTGCCAATTGTTATCGGGATAATATTCGACTAGCTCAATACTATTGTAGCCAAGTTCAAACGTATACCGTCTTAACCACGTATCGTCTGCAAAAATATCCAACCCTAAGCCAAATTCGCTTTGCCAATCAGCTGATGAAACATTTACCGCAACAGCAATGCCATCTGCGCTGTTTACACTATCATCCTTGGGACGAAAACTTAATTGGGCGTTATTTGAGTTGGTTTCACAATGCATTTCAAGTGTCCCATCCACTTGGTCGCGATCACATAAATTATTTGTGCCGCTTATGTGCCATTTCGCCGGCAGCTCGCTTGGGCCATCAAAATTATCATAAAATTGATAACCTGCGGGCAAACTGGGTTCCCCGACGGGCACCAATGGCGTGGCTGTGGCTGTTGAGGTTGGGAGCGGTGTTGGCGTGGTTGTTGGCGTGGTTGGTGTGGTTGTTGGAGTAGTTGTGTTGGTAGCGATTTGTGTGGCTTCTAGGGTTGGAATTGCCGCAGTCGATGACGGAAAAACAGTGGGTGTTGGCAGTTGTGTTGCTGTACTCGTTGGCGATGATGTGGGTGTCTCATTGGGGGAGGGTGTTGCCGTTACGGCCGTGGCCCTTGGATAGGTTACATTGAGCGAGTAAGGTGTATCTGATTGATGCGGTTGCGCCATATCAACAAAAAGGAACAAAAAATAAGTGCCAATATCATCTGCCAAGTAACTTATCTGATAATTGGGTGGTGAATCATCTCTGGGTCCAATCGTAACAATCTGGCCATTTTCTTCATGAAATAACAGCATTTGGCCGCTGTTTACCTGATGATTTGTCACTTGCATCGTGATCAAACCGGGTTCATTGAGCGTAAAGTAAAAGATGTCGTAACTGTCATTGGGCAAGCCAATGTAATCTGTCCCTGATTGGATGGGCCCATTTGCTTGTTCAAAATTATTGTTGGGCTCATTTTCCTGTCCATTCGCAAAAAAGCTGTTGGCATGGATGGCAGGGAGGAAAACTTGTTGATTTTCTTGCGCGCGCAAGCGATATATCGTGACCAAAATAAGCATAAAAGCCATGCCTATGATCACAATAGAAAAATTTAGTTTGGAAATTTTCATGTTTTTTACTGCTGACACCCATATCCGAGATTGTGTCAACACTCCCCTAGATTCCTTTAGACTACATGATGTTTAATCTAATTGAGTATACGCCGAAACAAAGTTGGGTTCAAACATGCTAAGTAGCCGTTCGGAAATAACTTAACGATTTCAACCCGAACGGCTACTGAAGCCCATTTGCCAATTCCGCTAACTTATTTGCGAATGAGCACTAAAGATAGCAAAACTACTTGACATGGCATGTTAAGTGCATAAGAAATCAGTTTCGTGGGTAAATGATTATGTCAAATACAGTCGATTTATAGAAAGTAGAAGAAGGTGGGTTATATGGCTGTGGAGAAAATGTTAGAGGCAAAGTTGCAGAGTAGCCTGCTGGAAACAGCTTTTGTTTTGCAACCTGGCAGCTGTGCCACCTGCAACCTTGCCTCTATTTTTTAATGATCGGTAGATAAACCAAATGGGGCAGCTCATCATCATGGATGAGCGCAACCACAGACTCAATCACCAGACTGTCGTAATTAGGGTCGGCACTGGTGGCGATATGGTTGAGCAAGATGGGGCGTGGGCCATCAGCTGCGTCATTGTCAACGGCCGTAACCGTCACCATTTGTTCACTATCCCAATTGTCAGGCGTAAAAACCACCTCATCGACAAAAGTGAATTCAATCTGTTCTAAATCGGTGAGGACGTGAATCGTTACAGAAGCATCGGGCTGATGGCTGAGACGCAAGCTGTAGCTTTTTGCATCCCCCCCTTCATCAAGATGTAATAAATCTGGCTCCAAGATGACTTGCACAAAATCATCATCTGTAATCGTGGCGATTACAGAGCTGATATTGATGCCATCATAATTAGGGTCTGTGCTGCTGGCGGCATGAGTTACCGTGCTTGTGTGCGAACCTTCTATGAGATCATCGTCCGTGGCTGCTAATTCTAGGGTTTGTGGGTCCGACCAATTTTCGGGTGTGAATGTGATTGTTGCAGGCGTAACGGCCGTTTGTGCATCATGTGTCGGCGTAATTACAACAGCGGCCGTTGGTTGGCTGGTCAGCCGCAGTGTGTAAGTGAGCGGTGGGCCGCCTTCGGCCAGGGAGAGCGCCGGGGGCGCATCGAAGACTGCGGCTATTTCATCATCCAGAATGTAGATCGACACATCTGCGGGCGAGAGATTGGCAAGCATACTGTCTGTGCTGATTACTGTGTGCGTGATCCAGGTGCTCGTGACAGAGTTGACATAATCGTTATCAGCTTTGCTCACGCTCACATCCTGACTGCTGTCCCAATTGTCAGTATCAAAGATGAGAACTGTCGGTGATATTGTCACAGGGGTTGTAATGGGTGCATGGCTGTTAAGCGGCAGGCTGCTGCTGATGTTGAGTGTCACAGTGACCGTTTGGGTTGGTTGCCCAGTTAAGCTGACTGTGTAGGTTGTGGGTGGTTCGCCTTCGCTCACACTCAATTCGGTTGGCGAGATAAAGACACCAGCCGTGTCATTGTCAATAATTGTGACCAATGTGGGGCTAATTGGTATGGCGTTGAAGTTCTCATCTGCACTGGTCGAACTATGGAACAGCGTAGCTTCATGATCGCCTTCAATTTCGATGTCGTCAACGGCCGTTACCGTCACTCCTTGGGGCACATCCCAGTTTGAATCGTCAAAAGCGACTGCCGTTAGCGAACTACTGATTTGCCCCGTATGCGTTATGTTCACCGTGACAGGTTGTAGGGGCTGGCTGGATAAACTCAACAGATAGCTGCTGCCCGTTCCACCTTCAATCACCGTCAGATTGCTTGGATTAACCACAACTTCGGCCGTGTCGTCGTCATTGATGGTCACAGGCAGTGAATTCACCGCGATATTATCGAACAAGGGATCATTACTGCTGCTGGTGTGGCCGATGTTGCTCTCGTGTTCACCTTGGTATAAATCATCATCAACGGCCATTACCAAAACAGCTTGTGGCAGGTCCCACGTATCGGTAAAAAAGGTGACGGCCGTTGGCGACATCATCGTTGCGCCATCACTGAAAATATCTACCGTCACCGAATAAGTTGGTTGGCTGAGCAATGAAATCGTATAGGGTAACGCATTGCCGCCTTCGTCAAGCGTTAACTCAGTTGGAGAAATGCGCACAAGGTTCTGATCGTTGTCATAGACTTGAGCCGTAACATCACTTGCTGCGATAGCATTGTAGAGGGGGTCGCTGCTGCTAACCGTATGGTTGATGGTGCTAATATGTAATTCTTCAACAGTGGCATCGTTAACGGCCGTGACCACAATCGTTTTGGCGATATGCCAATTTTGTGGAGTGAAGGTGACTGCTTCTGGTGAACTGCTAACCTGGTCATCAGTCGTGATATTGACCGTCACATTCTGAGCGGGAAGGCTGGTCAATGCGATGGTATATACGGCGGGGCTGCCACCTTCGGTCACCGTGAGTACAGTCGGTGCAATGCTGACACCCGCTGTGTCATTATCCACAATTGCAACCGTCACTTGGCTGATATCGATGTTGTTGTAAGCAGGATCATTACTGAAGGCCGTGTGGGTGAGGGTGTCATTGTGTGCGCCTTCGATGTCGTTATCGTCAACGGCCGTGACCGATACTATTTGTGCCGTTGCCCAGTTTTGTGGCGTAAAAGTCAGTGGGTTAGGCGCGTAAGTTGTTTCACCATTGCCACTAAGCGTAATGAAAACATTGGCACTTGGCTTGCTGTTTAGTTTGATTGTGTAATTTGTGGCTGTGCCCCCTTCGCTAACATTGATCGTTGTTGGGCTAATTGTCACACCAGCTGCATCGTTATCAGTTACATTGACGGACACGTTCGAGATGGCGATGCCGTCATAATCATCATCAGCGCTGCTGGCAACATGGTTGATTGTGTCAGTGTGATTCCCTTCGACAATGCCATCGTCAACGGCCGTGACCACAACAGCCTGTGGCGTGTCCCAGGTGACATCTGTGAAAGTCAGCATTGTGGGTTGTGCACTCACTTGACCGCTGGTTGCCAAAGTGATGGTGACATCTGCGGTGGGTTGGCTGTCCAGCAGTACGGTATAAGCAACGGCCGTGCCCCCTTCGATCACCGCCAACATAGTGGGCGCAATCGTGACACCGGCCACATCATTATCAATGATATTGGCTGTCACGCTTTCAAGTGTTAAATTGTCGTAAGCCGCATCGTCACTGAGCGCTGCATGCCCAATAACTGCGGCATGTGGCCCTTCGACGCGATGGTCATCAACGGCCGTGACCACAAATGTTTTTGGGTCATCCCAATCGCTATCATCAAACGCCAAACTGGCTGGCGAAATTTGCACTTCAGAATTGATGTTCGGTGTGATTTCAACCGGGTCGCTCGGTGCGCTCAGTAAACGTACGCTGTATGAGGCAAAAGGGCCATCTTCAGTCACGGTAATGGCAGTTGGTGTAAACAAAACGCCTGCTGTCCCACGTTGGTTTTGGTCGGTTGGAATGACTTCTGTGGGTGACACTGTTTGCATGGCAAACAGCGCATGTGTGCCGCTTATGCCCCATAACAAAGTAAAAATAATTAGTAAATGCAATAAGCGTTTGACACTTAATTGATAATCTAGCATGCATCCGTCCTTTCTAGAAAGTTGTCCATTGTTTTGAAATCTTCGCAATCTGTTTGATAATCAAACAGAAAAACTATTTCCCATTCAGATTAAACCTGATGTGGGTTACAAAGTTTATTACGTTGAATAGAAAATCGGGGATATTCCCATAAAACATAAACCACTCCAGGTTAGGAAAGAAAATAATGACTGATATTGCTGCTGCACGCCCTCGTTTTTCACTGGTTGAAGCCACTCAGATTGTATCCGATCTATACGGCCGTACCGCCACCACGATCCACGCTTTACCCAGTGACCGTGACCAAAATTTCTATATAGAAACGGTCGATTCACAAGAATATGTCCTCAAAATTGCCAGTTCAACTGAAGACCCGACCGTTTTGGACTTTCAAAATCAAGCGTTGTTGTTTATGGCTGCCCAGCCAGATTTAGCGACGGCCGTCCCTCAAATTTGTATGACGCTCGTTAACCAGCCGATGGTACAAATTCCAGGCAAAGATGGACACCACCATCTTGTACGTTTGTTAACGTATTTGCCCGGTGTGCCGCTGGCAAAAGTAAATCCGCATACACCCGAGCTGCTTACGGAATACGGCCGTTTTCTGGGCAAATTCGACAGCACCCTAGCAAGCTTCACGCATCCAGCCATGCAGCGACGATTACATTGGGATTTACAACACGCAGCTGAGGTCATTCAACAGTACAAACAAGCTGTTCCAGACGTAGAAAAACGAGGTTTGGTTGAACAAGCCTTGCATCAATTTGAAAATGAAGTCGTAGAGCAACTGCCGTCGTTACGCCGTTCTGTTATTCATAACGATGGCAATGATTACAATGTGCTCGTGTCGGCTGACAAAAAAGCAGCGCGGCATGTGGTCGGTCTGATCGATTTTGGCGATATGCTCACCACCTGCACCCTCTTCGAATGCGCCATTGCTTGTACTTATGTGATGCTCGACAAACCGGTCACGCAGCTGAGGGAGGATTCCGATATTGCAT
>CAYGMR010000134.1:8678-11978 GCA_964350725.1 uncultured Ardenticatenaceae bacterium
TTAGTGTGTCACTCTCTGCCTATCAACGCGCTCAGGAACCGGACAACGCTTACCTTTCAGTTAGTGAACGCCCCGCCTGGATTTTGCTGGAAAAAATGATGGCACTGTCGCCACAGTTAGCACAGTATATTTTCCGAGAGGCATGTGGCTGGTCACCTTATCCTCATGCTGAAAAGCTAAAAAATTTCTTGCAAAAAGCACAGCCCGCACCTCTATTGCCGGTTAATTTGGCCACAGCGAACGCTTTGGTGTTTGATTGGAGTGTCGGCAGTTTGGAATTGGGCAGTCCCGCCGAATGGGGGCAGCCTAAACAGGCAGGCGAAAAAATTTTTGCACGTTTAGCCGCAGCAGAAACAAGTGTTGGTATCGGCCGTTACAATGAGGCGCGTATGGTCTATTCGGCCCCAACGTTCCAAACTGACAACAGCGAATGGCGCACGATTCACATTGGATTGGATCTGTTTATGCCCGCAGGAACGGCCGTTTACGCGCCCCTGCCTGGTGTTGTCCACAGCTTGCAAGATAACGATCTGCCGCTCGATTATGGGCCTACCATCATATTGCAGCATGAAACCGATGACGGCATCCCTTTTTATACGCTTTATGGTCACTTGAGCCGTGATTCGTTGTCGGGCTTGACGGTGGGAACGGCCGTGCATGCGGGTCAAGCGATCGCCCGTATTGGCGATGTCGATGTCAATGGTGGTTGGGCGCCCCATCTGCATTTTCAAATTATGGGAAGTATGTTGGGACGCGAGGGCGAGTTTCCCGGTGTGGCTGCCAACAGCCAACGCGCTGTCTGGTTGAGCCTGTGTCCTGACCCTAATTTGTTACTGGGTATTCCTGCTGAGTGTTTTCTGGACCCAGCCCAAAGCAAACAAGAAATTTTGTCTAAGCGCAGCCACCATTTGGGTAAATCGCTCTCTATTTCCTACCAAAAGCCGCTCAAAATTGTGCGTGGTTGGCAGCAATATCTGTATGCTGAAAACGGCCGTGCCTATTTGGATGTGGTCAATAATGTCTGCCATGTCGGTCACAGCCATCCCCATGTGGTTGATGCCCTTTCACAGCAAGCATATGTGCTCAACACGAACACACGTTATCTGCACGATAATATCATCAATTACGCAGAACAGTTGTTGTCCAAGTTTCCGACGCCGCTCGATGTCTGCTTTTTTGTCTGTTCTGGCAGTGAGGCCAACGAACTCGCATTGCGTTTAGCCCGCACCTACACTGGCGCACAGGATATGATTGTGATTGATGGCGCTTATCATGGTAATACGGCAATACCCAGGCGCTGGTGGACATCAGCCCCTACAAACATGATGGCGTGGGTGGCAGCGGCACGCCCGCTCACATCCACAAAGCACTGATGCCTGATCCTTATCGCGGGATTTATAAGGGATACGGCCGTTCAACCGGCACACAATACGCCCAATCCGTGCGCGACATCATCGCCACCAGCCCAAATCCCATTGCCGGTTTTATCGCGGAATCTGTCCTCGGCTGCGGTGGCCAGATTGTTTTACCAGATGGCTATTTAGAAGAAAGTTTTCAAGCTGTGCGTGCGGCCGGTGGGGTCTGTATTGTCGATGAAGTGCAGGTCGGCTTTGGACGTGTTGGCAGTCATTTTTGGGGCTTCGAGACACAAGGTGTGGTGCCCGATATTGTCACCATGGGCAAACCGATTGGCAATGGGCATCCCTTGGCGGCTGTGGTGACGACCCGTGAAATTGCCGACGCATTTGCCAATGGCATGGAATATTTTAATACATTTGGGGGTAATCCCGTTTCATGTGCGGTGGGAACGGCCGTGTTGGAAGTCATTGAAGCCGAAAACCTGCAAGCAAACGCCCTGAAAGTCGGTGAACGCCTCAAAGCTAGTCTCACGGCCTTGATGGACAAACACCCCATCGTCGGTGATGTGCGCGGCTTGGGATTGTTTGTGGGCATTGAATTAGTGCGCGACCGCGCAACATTGGAACCAGCCGCCAGCGAAGCCGTCTACATCGTCGAGCGCATGAAAGATCACGGCATCTTGCTCAGCATCGATGGTCCACTGCACAACGTCCTCAAGCTGAAGCCTCCCCTTGTTTTTGATGCCCAAAATGCGGATGAATTAGTCGCTACACTGGATTTGATACTGGCGGAAGATAGGGTGCAGATTTGATTGTTGATTCAATGCTTGCCATTTGTGTTATTATGGCTTGTGACTTGACTACTGCCAAAAAATAGCAGTTGCGCCGTCGGAGAAACTAATATGCCTCAAATACCTAAATTCAAAAATGATGAAGAAGCGACGATCTGGTTTGATGCCATCCTGATTAAATTTGCTGCAACTGTTCACTTAGCCAGAGATTAACAAGCGTTTTGGGCAATAATCTACGTATGCGTGCTTGCGTTTCATTCTGAGCATATACGTCAGGATCAAGCGTGATTCGCCGTTATGGAATTGCGCGAACTTCTATTTTAAACTCACGAGTTTTATTCCCAAATAGGAGTTTTAACATGAGCAATGTAATGAATGTACGAATTCCAAAATCGTTACATAGTCAGGTTCGAGAATTGGCGTCCGAAGAAGGGATTTCCATAAATCAATTTGTTATGTTGGCTGTGGCTGAAAAGGTGGCAGCGTTGCAAGCAATAGAATATTTGGAAGAACGCGCAAGGCGAGGCAGCCGCGAAAAACTTTTGGCGATTTTGGCGAAAGCGCCTGATGTAGAGCCGGAAGAATACGACAGGTTGTGATGATTTAATCTGAATTGGGATGTAGCCTGGATTTTGGTACAATTTGGTCGCAAGTTTGTAACTTGTCCACTATTAAAAAAACCGCCCAGAGCGCGGGGAACGTAGAGATCTTTTTGCGTCCTCTGCGTTCTTTGTGGTTGAGGAAACCGCCAGATACAAGATTTTAAGTTGTATTATTTGTGGCGGTTACCCTATTCCCAAGGAGAATTTTAAATGCAAGCGTTATTAGATAAATTAGGAATTAAAGCGGTTAATGCGGGTGCCTCGACGGGACCAGATGGTTGGATTGATGATCCCCATGGCAAAACATTGGTTTCGTATAATCCAACAACGGGCGAACCGATTGCGTCTGTGGTGCAGGCAACGGCCGTTACCTACGACAAACTCGTTGACAAAGCCACAGAAACCTTTGAAAGCTGGCGCACCGTACCTGCTCCCGTGCGCGGCCAGGTAATCCGTGATTTGGGCGATGCGCTGCGCGAATACAAAGAGCCGCTCGGTGAATTGGTTGCGCTCGAAATGGGCAAAATCAAGCCCGAAGGCATGGGCGAA
>CAYGMR010000135.1:0-11896 GCA_964350725.1 uncultured Ardenticatenaceae bacterium
AGCGAGTGGGACTACTTTTTCTAATCCCCGACGCACAGCCAATGGCATTGATTATAACCGTTTGTTGTTGTTAACGGCCGTACTCAGTCGTCGTGTGCGCTTGAAATTGCATGATAAAGATATATTTATCAATGTCATCGGTGGCTTGCAAATTAAGGAACCGGCTGCTGATTTGGCTGTAGCCGTGTCGATTGCCAGTAATTTGCGCGATCGCCCCATCCATGCCGATATGGCCCTCGTTGGTGAAGTCGGTTTGAGTGGTGAACTCCGCATGGTTAGCCAATTGGAACGGCGGCTGAAAGAAGCACTCAAATTAGGTTTTAAGCGCTGTATCGTTCCGCGCAATTCGCTGCGTCGTTTAATCGATAAACCTGAGGGCTTGGAGATTATTGGTTGTAGTTCTTTGCGAGAAGCGATTGATAAGGCTTTGTTACCTGCCTAGTAGTCCATCAAACAAAGTTTGACGGATGGTTGTAAAACGATTTGGCAAATCGTTCCGCTGCGATTTACAAAATCGCGCTACCTGCAACCCGACAAAAGAACATTGACGAACGACTAGCAGGTTGTTGGAAAAGCCTAAATAGCCAGCAGTTAAAACTGCGACTTACATATACAAAGCCCACATTCGTGGGCTAATAATCAGTCGGCGAAGGTCGACTTGGTAATTGTAGCCGTGAGTTTATTCGTTGGGTAAATGATTACCAATTTGATTTCTTGATTTGTCATCAATCTGGCCTACATTTGTCCCCAATCTACTAGCTTCGTCTGAGGTATAGGAACGTGACTCCACCGATAGTTAGCAAACCGAATAGGCCCAGCCCGATGGGGAGCAGACTGTTGGCTTCATCAGGTGGGGTAGTGGGGGGTACGGCCGTTGCTGTTGGAACGGCCGTCGCTGTTATTGTGATTGTCGGTTGGGGTGTGTTTGTTGGCGGGAGACTGGTTGGGGTAACAGCCGTTGTTGCTGAAGGCAAGGGTGTTGGCGTAAATTGTACTGCGTCCTCTGAAAGCTCTGCAGAGCCACCCACATCATTTGGAGCCGCTTCTTGTCCAACCACGACTTCCTGACCAATTTGTAAAACTGAGCTCTCCGTTAATCCACTTACCGTCAAAAATTCCTCTACACTTAAATCATAAGTAGCGGCAATGCCAAAAAATGAGTCGCCGCTGACTATCGTGTGCAAGATTGTGCCATCTGGCTGCACTTTTGCTTGTGGAAATCCTTGCAGCGGCGTGGAGCCATCAGGAAACTTTGTGAAACCCAGAATTAATTGTTGATCGACAAACAAGGGTGAATCTGCGGATAAATTATTGAGAGCATATAAATCATTAAGCGCGATGCCGAATTTTTCCGCAATCAGGCCAAAAGAATCGCCGGAAACCGTTGTGTAAATGATTTGTCCATCTGCCTGCGCGGTCGGGGAGGCGAGGGGTGTGGCGGTGGCCGTTGCTGTGGCGGTGACTGTTGGTGTTGTTGTTTCGGTTGGGGTTCCGGCTGGCGTTGGTGAAGATGAAATAATCTCTTGGCCAGGAGTGGCAACGGCCGTATCGTCAGTTCCCGCATTGGTATCTTCTGGATCTGTTTCAGGTTCTGGCGGTGGCGGAGGCGGTGGGGGCGGCACAACCGCGATGCTGCCAGATTTATAGCATGCGCTTAATTGAGAGGTTAATTGCAAATAAGTGTCGCCAAAACCTGTACTCGGCTCAATATTGCTGCCTTCAGCCCATTCATTGAAGGAGGTGATGATGACCATATCGGGGTTACTGGCAGCAGCGCCACTAAAGCTGGATTGGTAATAGGCGCCATCCGCACGGTTGCGCACAAAAGCTGAATCACCCCGACCTAGCAAGGTGTCATCCCAACCGGGCATGGCTGTGGCTACCCAATATTTGAAGCTGCCATAAGTTGCTGCTGCTGCTCGTGTTGTTGCTCCGAAAGAAACGGCCGTGCCGCCTGGATCCGCCGACCACGCCGTGTTATACAAATGTAAACCATCAAAAACCGATAAATAGGCGCTGTTGGTGCCTTCGGCAATCCAAATTGTATTGTGATCCGGATCGACAGCGGCGCGTATTGATTCCCATTCAGCTGGGCTTAACAACCAATTGGCCCAAAAGAAAATAACAGGTTTACCATCCACCCGTAGATAAGCAGGATGATTAACATGTGTTTGCAGCAGAATATTTAAGGCGTTGATGCGATCTTCATTGGAGTTAAAAAACGGGCTGCCAACCTCAAAATCAACGGCCGCTTTAAACCCTGACCCCGAGGCAATATTCAATAACGTTTGAAAGTTTGGTTCAGTCTGGTTGTAATCGACTTGTGGACCATACCAACTTTGCACAAAGCCATCAATCCCGGCAGATTGTGCCTCACCAACGTGGCGTTGAATTGTGCCCGCATCTGTAGAAAAGTAGGGCGTGATAGGTTGGTGTGGGGTCTTTCCCGGACCAAAAGAATCAGGACTATACGAGGCGTAATAAAAAGCAAGTACCAATCTGGATTGTCCTTGAGCCGTGGCAGGCTTTATTGAATTTACACTAAAGAGACTCACCAGCATAAATATGATCAGAAGCAGCCCCCACCATTTTCTATTGGTCGCGGAAATATATTTGATTGTTCTTGTCAATTTCTGAATCATGAATCGTATTTATCCTGCAACGTTTGTTTGTTGGCTTGCCTCGAGTCGTCGCCAACCGACCGCGAATTATACCGTTGATGAGAAGCGCGTAAAGTCGTCTCATCTTCTGCTTGTTAAATAATTGAATTGTGTTAACATCCTCAGTCGTTGCACAGCAGCATAAAAATTATAGAATTGTTCGCTGTTTTCCGCTCTTGGCTCGACCAAGGGCAAAGCTCGCTAGAGTAATTCCAAGGAAAGGAGGCAATGCAACATGCGTGATTATGAAGTCACTGTGATACTGCAGCCTAAATTAGAAGAAAAAGAAAGAAATGAACTGGTAGAGAGCATCACTGTTTTATTGGTGCCTGAAGACGCTGAAGATGGAAATCCTAAGCTAGATGTTTGGGGTATGCGCAAAATGGCCTATTCCATTCAGAAGTTCTCTGAAGGGTATTATTTACATTATAATGCTCAGATTGATCCTGCACGTTTAAGTGAAATTGAACGCAGCATGCAATATATGGAAGACGTAATCCGTTACCTTATTGTGTGTAAAGAAGAGTAAACAGATTGGAGTAGGTGTGTCATGCAAAAGGGTCTAAACAAAGTCATGCTGATTGGCTGGGTAGATGCCGATCCTGAAATGCGTCACACGCCAACCGGACGTCTGGTGGCTTCTTTTAGTTTGGCTACTGCCCGTAGTTGGGTCTCCTCAGAAGGAAAACAATATGATGAAACTGAATGGTTCAATATTGTTGCCTGGGGTGGGTTAGCCGAGCTTTGCGATAAACGTTTAGAGAAAGATCACCAGGTTTATGTCGAAGGTCGCTTACAAACACGTCGTTGGGAGGATGCCCATGGTCGGATTCATTTCCGCACTGAAGTGGTCGCTCACGATTTGATTGTTTTAACCGACACAGATGAATTCTAATTAGAACAAGATTAACCGATTAATCGGATTTGGAGATTAAAATGCAAAGACGCAGACAAAATCGTGGCGGTGGCCGCAATCGCAGGCGCATATGCGCGTTTTGTGTAGATAAAGTAAAAGTGATTGATTATAAAGACCAAGAGATGTTGGGACGCTATGTGAACGAATTCGGCCGTATTCGTCCACGCCGCCAGACCGGCACATGTGCAAAACATCAACGTACATTGGCTGTTTCTGTCAAACGCGCACGGCATATCGCTTTGTTGCCTTTTGTGAATGAATAAGCATTTACCAGAAAAGCTACTTTAAATTATGGCTAAGAAAAAAGAGAAAAATGAACCTGCTGATGGCCAACGCAAATCACGTAAGGATGAGCTAAGGGAGCAGAAACACGAAGAACAGGTACGGCAAATTCGGATTGCTGCGATTATTGTTGCTGCAATACTAGGTGTCGTCTTGTTGGTGGCATTGGTGAATGAGTTCATCATTGCACCGAATCGTGAGGTTGCAACGGTAAATTCGGAAGCAATCACCTTACGTCAATTTCAGGAACGTGTCAAAGTCGAGCGCGCCCAACGCATCATCGGTTTAGAAACTCAATTAGAAGCAGTTGGTGGCGATATTGGTACCATACAGCAGTTTGCTGGGCAAACAATTCTTGAGCTTCAAGATGGTGAAAGTATAGGTCAGACAACCATTGATCGTATGGTTGAGGAAACAATCATGCGCCAAGAAGCGCAATCGCGTGGCATTACTGTCGATGACAGTGCCATAGATGAGTGGATTGCAGCCAGCTATAATTATTTTGGCGGTGAAGCACCTACGCCACTACCAGAACCAACTGCGACGATTGCACCAACTCCTTCTGTCACAATGATTCCTACGGCTGTTATTACGGAGGTCGTGTCAACGGCCGTTCCTGTACCAACATTAGAACCTGCCCCGACAAGCCCGCCCCCAACACCAGTTTCTGAAGAATATTTCCAGCAGGAATTGAATGATCTACTGGCTCAGTTGAATGATTTGGGTATTAGCGAAGCTAGTTATCGTGACTTGATTGCATCCCAAATTTATCAGGAAAAGTTATTGGACGCTGTGGCCGAAGAACAAGAAATTTCGCCAGAAGCACTCCATGCTAATTTGCTTATTCTCGCTTTTAATGATGAAGCAGAGGCAAATGAGGCGCTTTTAGAAGTGAGTTCAGGTGATTTCTTAACTGTTTGGAATACGATTCGCAGTCAACCGATTGATTTGACAGGCGAAAATCAAAGCACTGCAAACGCCGTAGAATTCCCCTGGCGCACGCAAAACAGTCTAGAGCAGACGATTGGTGCTGAAGCTGCCGAGTTGGCGTTTGCATTACCAATCGATGTGCCCAGTACTGTCTTGCAATTGCCTGGTTCCGAAGAAAACCCAACTTACCTGATTATTATGGCGAATGGGCGTGAAATGCGTGAAATGCCAGAACAGGAGTTTGAATCACTTAAACAAGCAGCGTTGATTGATATTCTTACGGCCATCATGAATGGTGATGGTGTTGATATTAATGAGTCGTGGCGTAATCGTATCCCGACAGTGCCTGTTTTGGATGCAAAATTCCTCGCAGCCCCGACCGCAACGCCAGTTCAAGTTGAACCAGAAACTGAGTCTGATGAGACACAGTAAAGCGTCATGCGAAGTGTATAGTGCGTAACTAGAGAAAACTACGTACTGCACACTAATTAGCCTATTCCGGCTAACCCACTATAATTTTGAAGACCAGCACTTATTAAATGAGGCTGGTCTTCTTTTGTTTTACGGGTATGATCGCGGTATGCAATCTGAGGTAATTTGGTTAGAAGGACATATTTCTGTAACGGCTGCAATTCAAGGTGGCTTGCGGACAGTAACGGCCGTCTACATCCGGCGTGGTAAATGGAACCGACAAGCTGCGGCTTTGAAGGGTTTGGCACTTGCTTGCAACATTCCTGTTGAACAAGTTGATGATGAGTTCATTGCGGCGCGTGTGAGCGGCAATTCACATGGTGGCGTGATAGCAAACGTTGGCGCACGTAAGTTTGTGGATATGGCAGATTTGCTCGCTGGAAAGCAGAACCCCTTTATTGTGATGTTAGATGGCATTGAAGACCCATTTAACTTTGGCCAAGCGGTGCGTACTTTGTATGCGGCCGGGGCAGATGGATTGGTAGTTCGGCCGCGTAACTGGATGACAGCAGGCAGTACGGTAGCGCGTGCTTCTGCGGGTGCATCTGAATTAATCCCAACGGCCGTTGCTGATACGGCCGTAGACGCAGCCACAACCTTCCGCAGCCACAACCTTCAGATAGTGACGACCACAAAAAAATCCAAGACGACACTTTACACGGCCGATCTAACGGGACCCTTGTTCATGTTAATTGGTGGTGAACGTCGTGGTGTCACGCGTTCGTTTCTTGAGCAGGCTGATTTGTGTTTACAAATCCCATATGGTCGGCAATTTGGCCAATCTTTAGGTGCAGCGGCCTCAGCAGCTGTTTTAGGTTTTGAGATCATGCGCCAGCGTAGTCAAAAACCAACCCCTTAATGTCATCTTTAGCTGCGATTGAACACGCGCTTACGGTCATCGCTGACCAGCGTGAACTATTGGGTGTAGAGATTGCGCAGGCGACCCTACACGCTTTAGAGAGTCAATATGCGGTTTTGCGAGCAACGGCCGTTGCTCCTGAAAATCCCTCCCAACGCAAACAAGTTACCATCCTCTTTGCCCGTATTAATGGATTGATAGCCCTGACTGATGGGACAACCGGTCAAAATAAACACCGGCTTATCCAGAATTTATGGCAGCGACTCGATTCTGTCATTCTGGACTATGGTGGCTATATCGATAAACATACAAGCTCTACCGTCATGGGTGTTTTTGGCGTACCCTCTGCCAGCGAGGATGATGCTGAACGTGCTATCCGTGCGGCTTTGGATTTGCGAGCTGAATTGCAAGAATTTATTGTCGAAATGTCTGCCCAAATCCAAAAAAGATACATAAACAATAATGAGTCAGATTTTGGTTTAAATAACCCGGATGCCCACCTTGAAGTTAATCTCTTGGAGCGACTGCAATTACAAATTGGTATAAACAGTGGTTTGGTCCTAATAGATGAAGTTGGTCGAGCGGCTGAATATACTGTCATCGGTGACAGTGTGAATCTGGCCAGCCGCTTGCAACAAATTGCCCCACCAAATGGAGTACTCATTGCCCCCAATAGTTACCACTTAGTAGCTGGAATATTTGAAGTGAACCCATTAAGTCCTGTTTCCTTTAAAGGCAAAGAAGAGCTTACACAAGT
Organism: uncultured Ardenticatenaceae bacterium; assembly: GCA_964350725.1. GTDB lineage: Bacteria > Chloroflexota > Anaerolineae > Promineifilales > Promineifilaceae > JAACFF01. The sequence goes on from CAYGMR010000135.1 coordinate 6,876, forward strand.
TTACCAGGTAAATGGTTTGAAAAATCAGTTTTCCGAATCAGCACCTCGTGATTTGTCCAATAAATCCGCTGAATTTTTTGGTCGTGATGCGGACTTAATGCAGATTACAGAAAAATGGCATGATGTTGTAACAAAACGGGAAAATCAATTTCTTTTGTTGGTTGGGGAAGCCGGCATTGGGAAATCACGTTTGGTGGCGGAATTTATTGCAAAACAAGATAATTTGGAAAGCGTTTATCTGTATTTTGAATGCCGTGCAGAACCACGCTTACGCCACACACCATTTGCTCTTTTGCGCGATTTATTTATCACCACATTTAATGTCCAAGAAATTGAATCTGTGATAGCCGCACGTGAAAAAGTGCTGCGTCGTATGAGTGACCTCCTGCCACAATATTTTGATATGCCGTCATCCTGGTCGAATGTTGTGTTGCAAATAATTGGTTTGGAGCGCGATCCATTTGATGATCCGGCGTTAGACCCCATCACAACGCAGCACGCTCGTGAAAATGTGATCCGCACATTGGTTGATTTTTGGAGTGCCGTCGTAACCCAATCCACAGGGGCCATTTTGATCTTGGAGGATTTACATTGGGCAGATGATTATTCGCAGCGTTGGTTATTGGACTTGGTACAGCAAAGCCAACAATCCCCTTTGATGGTTGTGGGCTTGACGCGACCTGACTTTTTTGAATCATATCCATATTGGGAAATCACGACCCAAAACCTTTTAGGTGATCATTTCCATAAGATGGTATTAAAACCATTGTCTCCACAAGCTGGTCGCCAATTAATCTTGACTATATTACAAAGATTGTGGACAGTGCCTGAAGATTTGTGCCAACTCATTTTGGAGCGCACAGAAGGCAATCCTTATTATGTAGAAGAGTTGATCAAGGTTTTGATTGAAGATGGTGTGATTATTCCTGATGGACGTAATTGGCAGTTGAATCAAGACGCTGTGGCAAACTTACGTGTGCCCATGACACTGATTGGTGTTATCCAGGCACGTTTAGATAACTTGCCATTTCCGGAACGGATCACATTACAACGTGCCTCTGTATTAGGGCGTGAATTTTGGCGAGATGCAATTTTTGAACTCAATCGGGCTGCGCAACGGCCGTTACCAAATCCACAAATTGCGGCAGCGTTGGCGAATCTGGTGCGGCGTGATATGTTGCAATTTTCTGTAGGTGTTGATTTAGACGGGGGCCAGACCTACGCATTTAAGCAAACGCTTTTGCGCCAAGTGGCCTATGAGAGTGTGTTATTGCGAGAACGGCCGTTATACCATCAACAGGCGGCCAAATGGCTGACAACCTATGCGGGGGAACGCTTGCCAGATTATGCGGCTTTAATTGCTGGGCATTTAGAGCAAGGCCAAGATGCATGGGGTGCTGCGCAAGCGTATGAATTGGCGGCACGACACGCAGGTGATTTGTCTGACTTGGATGGTTCGATTACGTTTAATCAAAAGGCGCTGTTGCTTGCCGGAGATGCTTTGCACCGGCTGGATTGGCGTTTGGGTGTTTACCGTCAACTTGTCGAATTCTTTTTCATGCGTGCACGGTTGGGAGAAGCCTTAACAACAGCCCAAGAAATGGCGGCAACCGCCCATAAAGTTGGTGATATGGCCGCGCAGGTCTGGGTGTTGGGGCAAATCGCTATTTTACAGGGTGAACATTCTGAATTTGCTGAGATGCTGGCTGCTGCACAAGAAGCTGAACAAATCGCCCGTTTATTGGGTTCGAGCCTTGAAGAAGTCGATGCACTTTTGTATCAGGTGGAAGCGTTTTGGTTACAGAAAGAGATTTCACAGGCACTATCAATCGCCGAGCGCATTTTAAACCATAGGCGCGAACAAATACCTGCACACAGGGTGTGTAAATGTTTGTATCTGTTGGGTATGGTGTATCTTGAAAGTGACAAAATTGAACGAGCCAGACAGTGTCACATTCAATTGTCTAGGAAAGTGAGTAGATTGACAGCGGCAACCACTGAAGCCTATATTTTGGCAGATTGCCACGTTTCTCTTTGGCGTTTGAGTTTCGCGCTGAAGGATTTTCAACAGGTTGGTTTGTCCTTAAACGCGGCTTGCCAAATTTATGACCAACTTGAGTACCGGTCAGAACTGGCGCTGGCTTTTGATGGATTGGGGCAAATGGCACTGGCGCGTGGGGATTCAGAAACGGCCGTATCCCACTTTCAAAATGCAGTCGATACGGCCGAATCTATTGGACATGCTTATGCAGGTTTAACTTATCGTTTGAACTTAGCTGCTGCCATGCTCGACCTGCATGATCGGCGAGCGGCTGCCGTTGTTTTGGAACCGGTGCAACAATTTCACCAAGACCCACAAAAAATAAAGAACTGGCGTTACCAGGCAAAACTCAACCAAGTGCTAAATGGTATCTCTTGATTGACTGACAAATCTTGTTTTCCTGAAAATAACAACAAATTTTAGGATTAAACGAATCCTTTTTAGGTAGGAAATTCGATAAATCCTTGTATTCGCTGTCATTTTTTGGTGAATAATAATTTCTGCCAATCAATTAGGAGTGTCTCACCAAACACGACACAATAGCCCTTTCAAATAGGCCGATTCTGGAAAACTCAACAGGATCGGATGATCGGCAGCTTGCCCCATCTGCGCCAAAATTTGTACCTCACGCTCGGCATCAACGGCCGCACCAAAAATAATCTTCTGGAACAAATCACTGCTCAATAAGCCGGAACAAGAGAAAGTTGCCAAGATGCCACCTGGGTTGAGGAGTCGTAATGCCAACCAGTTGAGGTCTTTGTAGCCGCGTGCTGCTTTGTCAAGATCACGTTTGCTGTTGACAAACTTGGGTGGGTCGAGGATGACCATATCAAATTTTTGCTCGTTGTCACGATAATAACGCAAAATTTCAAAGGCATCGGCAGCGATATATTCGTCAGATGGCCGCTGCAAACCGGTAAGCGCTAAATTGTGTTCGGCCGTTTCTAATGCGGGAATGGAGCTGTCGATATTGATGATTTGGCTGGCGCCATTGGCGGCCGCATAAACAGCAAAGCCACCCGTATAAGCGAATAGATTGAGCACACTTTTGCCCGCGACAAAATGTGGTTTTGTGACTGCGCTGCGATTTTCGCGCTGATCCAGGTAAAAGCCAGTTTTATGCCCAGCCATGAGATCAACTTGAAATTTATGCCCGTTTTCTTGAATGCTAAAATCGTCTGGTGGTAAACTGCCGCGCAGCAGTCCTTTTTCTTGGGGCAGCCCTTCTTTACGCCGCACAGGTACATCCGAACGTTCAATAATGCCGCTGGGTTGAATCAAGTCACTTAGCAAATCAACCAGCAGATCTTTGCGCCGTGCGATGCCAGCCGTGAGGCATTGGATGACAAGGTATGCGCCATATTTGTCTACGACCAAACCTGGTAAACCATCTGCTTCTGCATTAACCAGACGATAGGCGTTGGTGGCAGGTTCGAGGGCTAATTGGGAACGGCCGTCGAGCGCACGTTCTAATTTTTGTTGCCAGAAAGCCTTGTCGATAGTTTCGGTTTCATCCCAGGAGAGGATGCGCGCCTGGATTTGAGATTTTTTATTGAAATAAGCGGTCGCCAAGAAACGGCCGTTGTTGTCACACACTTGAACCAAATCCCCCGCTTCAAGTGTGCCTTCGATCCGTGCAATCGCCCCAGAGAAAATCCAAGGATGACGGTTGAGTACCGGTTTTTGCCGTTTTGGTTTAAGAATTAACTGTCCAGTAATTGTTTCCATAATTGTGGAGTGTAACATTAGTTGTGGTTATTTGGTAGATATTAAAATTGTTCAGGCCTGCGAACAAGCTGTCATACCTGTGCAAGCAGGTATCCGAATGTGTAGATTCCCCCCTGCGTGGGAAACACATACCTGACAAGTTGGTGGTGCCGCCAAGTTGTTCCTGCCGAATGTCTTTTAAACCTGGATTTTGTACTGTGTTTGAGAGAAAATATCAAAAATAAGCATGAAAAGCGGTGCGCGATTTGCTAAATCGCGTGTCGAATCACCCATTCGATTGACACAGGAGACATTTTATGACAAAAGGTAATCCATCAAATGTATCAGTAAAAAAACGGCGTGAAGAAGCTGCCCAAAAAGCGGCGGCCCAACGCCGCCAGCGCAATATTATTTTGGGCATTGTGGCCGTTATCGTTTTGGCGATTGCGGGTTATTTTGTGTGGCAGGCTTTGAATCCCGCAGTGGAGCCGACTGTTGTTGAAGGGGAACGGCCGTTAGCCGCTTTAGACCCAGCTGCGCGTGAAGGTTATTATTCGGCCGTTCCGCCCATGACAATTGACCCAGCCAAAGAGTATGAAGCGGTCTTCAACATGCAAGGTGGTGGCGAAATGCGCCTGGCTTTGTTTGCAGATGCCGCGCCGCAAACCGTCAACAACTTCGTGTTTTTAGCGCAGCAAGGCTTTTATGATGGCACAACATTCCATCGCGTGCTTGCAGATTTCATGGCACAGGGTGGCGATCCTACTGGCACCGGCGCAGGCGGTCCTGGTTATCAATTTGCTGATGAAGTTGACAATGGTCTCAGTTTTGACCGCCCTGGATTATTGGCAATGGCTAATTCTGGTCCCAACACCAATGGCAGTCAATTCTTTATCACATATGGCGTTCCAGATTATTTGAATGGTTTACACACGATATTTGGTGAAATTGTTGCTGGCGAAGATGTCCTCAACAATATTACGCTGCGCGACCCATTACAAAACCCTGATTTCACAGGCGATGTCATTGAGAGCATTGTGATTGTCGAGAATTAAAGAGCGAATCAGCTTGTCAGCAAGTCAGCAATTTAAACTGATGAGCTACTTAGCTGACTTGCTGACCGGCTGAAATGCTAAAGGGAATATCACTTTGCTGGCGGCGGTTGAATTGTGAAACGATGGCGATGGGGGCGATCGCGCCGATGCCGACTGCAATGGTCAACATGCCCAACAAGAGGGCGAAACCAGGCCGGTAAAAAAGCAAAGCCAGGGCG
>CAYGMR010000136.1:0-10107 GCA_964350725.1 uncultured Ardenticatenaceae bacterium
ATACTGCTGGCCACATAAAGCCAATCGAAAAGGGATGCCATCGTCTGCCACTGCATAAAGTGCCTCAAAAAACGCTTCAGGATTTTTATCATATTCCCAACGTTGATTCCAAATAATTAATGGTGGTTCATTTTGCGGTACTGGCTGATCCCCTGCTTTCCCCAGCCGCTGGAAATCGACCCCAACCGGCAGTACATGACTTTTGGTACGCAGCCCAGCGATACTTTTCAATTCCTTGAATTCTGGTAGATGTTTGAGATAGCGCGGCAGTTCATCAAAATAGCTGTCCAAATGGAACTGTGAGTTAAAACAAACAGCATCAGCCGCCAACATTGATACATAATTGATAAAAGCATAATGTCGGTCGCGTTCGCCTAATTGGCGCCGCATGGGACCCGTTGAACCATCAATGGGAAGGGGGTAGGTCATTTGATTTTCGTGCATGTATAAAACAGAGGGCGTGGTTGCGGTATACGGCCGTGTCAGAGCCAAAAAAGTTGTCAAATCCAACATATCCGTCGCCAAAATCAAAGCATATTGACGTTTAGATTCAAGAAACCGCCTTGCCAGAGTCACTGCACCACCATGCATACGCCATTTCCAAAACCTATCTGGCAACGTCAAAAAATCGACCTGATGCTGGCTGAACTGCTGATACCCGTCTGCCCATGCTTGATGACTACCACCATGATAGGGGGAAAGTAATAAAATGTGCTTAGATGTATTCATGTAATTTTAGAATTTCAACCTGTCAACCAATCTCAAAAAACTGACAAGATGATTAGCTGAATTGCTGACTAGCTATCCAATTATTCGCCCTAATAAGGACTATGTACTATACTTACAAGCAATCAAATTGGGTAACCGTATCGCATTAAATGCAGAAACAAGACATCGTTTTTGTGCGGTTTACTTAGGGAAAGCAGAGGAATTATTTGCAGAAAAAATCAAAAAATTTCCTGCTCCCACCAACTAGGGAGAATGTCCTTTGACAAGCCCGACAATCGAACTGTATTGGGACGCAACCTATGCAATAGCAATGGAATTGATTGCCCATTATCCCCAATTATACCCCGAGGACGTGGGGTTGCATGAGATGTCGGAATTAATTGAAACCCTCCCCGGTTTCCGAGACGACCCTTCCCTAGTAACTGAAAGAATACTACTCGATATACAAATTGTATGGTATGAGGAGGCGAGAGCGTAATGACAGTATCCGATGCAGGAGCACACGATGTTGCTGTTCCTGATGAAGTAGCCAACAATGTGGTAATCACCAGCATTGCCAAGCTGCTTGACCCCGCTTATAACTGGGCGCGGCGCAATTCCGTGTGGCCTATGGTTTTTGGACTGGCTTGTTGTGCGATTGAAATGATTTGCACGGCCGCCAGCCGTTATGATTTGGCCCGTTTTGGTATGGAAGTGTTTCGTGCAACTCCCCGTCAATCTGACTTGATGATTGTTTCCGGGACTGTAACTAAAAAAATGATCCCGACGATTGTACGGTTGTACAATCAAATGCCAGAACCGCGTTACGTTATGGCTATGGGTGCTTGTGCATCTGGCGGCGGGCCATTCAAAGATGGTTACAATGTCGTTGATGGCATTGACAAATTTTTGCCCGTTGATGTTTATGTCCCCGGTTGTCCCCCAACCCCGCAAGCATTAATTAATGGCCTGATTGCGCTGCAAGAAAAAATTGATCAACAATCCATCGCGACTGCACCCTGGTATAAAAAAGATGATCCCACCACAGGGTTATATGAAATACCAGTTTTAGGCCCTGACCTCGTTGATGTGCGTCAATTAGACCGCATCCGTGCCGAAGCGGCTAAATATGAAGCGCAAAAGGCCGAGGAAACGGCCGATGCAGAAAAAACTGAAGCGGTTGCTAGCTAACGAGGATTAAGAAAAAACCATGAGCGAAATGATTTTAGAAGCACCGCAAGATGCAATTGAGTATGATAGCCCAATTGATGCAGCCATCGCCAATCTTAAGGATCGTTATCCCGATGAGGTTGTTGATGATTCACGTGAGGGATACGAAGGGGTCATTGTTGCCCCTGAACGTTTAGTCGAAGTTGCCACCGCATTGCGTGATGAACTCGGTTTTAATTACCTTTCCAGTGTGACGGGTGTAGACCTCATCCAAGATGACAAAATGGAAGTGGTTTATCATGTGTACAGCATCGACCAAGGTGGAGGGCCAGTTGTGCTAAAAGCACAAACTGAGCGTGATGATGCAGTTTTACCTTCATTGGTTCCGGTTTGGCCGGGTGCCGATTTCCAAGAACGTGAAGCGTGGGATTTGTTAGGTATCCGCTTTGAGGGTCATCCTGATCTCCGTCGTATTCTGACATGGGATGGCTTTGATGGTCATCCATTGCGTAAAGATTGGAAAGAAGCATTTCATGAAGAGGATCACAAACCATTTGGCAGCCGTTGGCCGGGTGGTAACGTGCGTCGTGCCGAAGAACAAAATCCATATGGCATGAATGTTAAATATCCGCCTGGTTGGGTTCCAACGGGTGATGAATATGAAGTTGAGACTGAGGTTTATACGGGGCTGACTTATTCCCGTGATTCCACACCTGGCTTGAAAACGGACAAAGTTACCGTCAATATGGGGCCGCAGCATCCTTCAACACATGGTGTCTTCCGTATGGTGGTGACGCTTGATGGCGAAACCATCGTTGATCTCAAACCGGTGATGGGCTATTTGCATCGTAATCATGAAAAAATTGGTGAGCGTAATACGTTTATCATGAATATGCCTTACACGGATCGTTTGGATTATTTGTCATCCATGTCCAATAATTTCGGTTATGCGATAACCGTCGAGAAATTGTTCGATACGGCCGTTCCCGAACGGGCAGAATGGTTACGCATCTTGATGGCCGAGTTGACGAGAATTTGTAACCATTTGTGGGCGATTGGTTTCTTGATGAATGATTTGGGCGCGCTGCAAACACCTATGCTCTATTATTACATTGAGCGTGAACTGATTTTAGACTTCTTTGAAGCCACGACTGGCTCACGCATGATGTGTAACTACATGCGTTTTGGTGGGGTAGTCTATGATTTGCCAGAAGAGGTTCATGGGCAGCCCATCATGAAATTCCTGGAAGAGTTAGTCTACGACCGGCTGCCGCGTGCCTTAGATCAAGGTGATACTTTGATAACCGGTAATGAGATTATGCTTGCACGTAGTACAGGTGTTGGCTACCTCTCTGCTGAGGATGCCATTGCCTATAGCGCGGGTGGTCCTTTGCTGCGGGCTAGCGGTGTGGCTTATGATGTGCGTCGTGCTGAACCGTATTCATATTACGAACATTTAGATTTTGATGTGGCTGTGCGCTATAACGGCGATATCCTGGATAGATACCTGATTCGTGTGGATGAGATGCGCCAGAGTTTACGGATTTTGGAGCAGGTGCTGCCGCATCTAAAAGGCACAGAAGGTGGCCCAATATTCACAGGTAAGCCCCAATATGCTTTACGTGCCCCACGGGCTGGCGAATCATATGGTCGTGTCGAAGGTCCCAAAGGCGAGCTAGGTTTTTATGTGACTGCAAATCGTCGTTCAGCAAATCCTGAACGTTATCATGTACGTGCCCCATCTTTTATCAATTTGACACCATTAGAGTTGATGTCAAAGAAACAAAAGGTAGCGGATGTTGTGGCTATTTTGGGTAGTATTGATATCGTTTTAGGCGAGGTAGATCGGTAAATTATTATGTATGGACTTGGTATTTTTAAAGGTCTGGGTGTGACGCTCAAGCATTTTGTAAATTCATATGTAGATGACATTAATTGGTTGTCTAAAGGTGGTCGTTATTACAATGATGATGCACTGGCAGTGCGCCAAAGTTTGAAAGGTACGGGCGTTATCACAGTGCAGTATCCTGAAGAAAAGCTGCCAACCCCAGAACGTTTCCGTTTTGTGCCTTTCTTGGTGACTGATGACCCGCCGCCAGGGCAACAATGGGGCCATGATTGGTGTACATCTTGTGGTATTTGTGCCAAAGTATGTCCGCCTCAATGTATCTGGATCGAACGGGGCAAAAAGCCAAACGGCCGTCCTAAACCCGAACCGGAAAAATTCTTCATCGACATTGATATTTGCATGAATTGTGGCTTATGTGCGGAGTTCTGTCCCTTCGATGCTATCAAGATGGATCATGATTACGAATTGGCTAGTTATGATCGTACAACGGCTCACATCCACGACAAAGAGCGTCTTAGTCGGCCGTTGAGTTATTGGCGTGAACTGGCGCCCAAAAAAGCGGAAGCTGAAGCGGTCGCACGCGATTTTGTCGAACAGGCAAAGAAGAAGAAAAGACCAAGGAAAGGTGAGGCTAGCGACGAAAAAGAAGAACGTATAGCCGAAGCGATTTCTAGACAACTGGTTTACAAAGGGTTGCTTTATTAAACCCATTGTAACCAACGCCACCGATTGAGATTGGTGTCTGATACAGAAAGTGTGTTAAAGCGCACTAAGTTTGACATCTTCAACGTGCTTTGGCACGTTTGTATAGCAGATGATGAATTCATTCATCGGCTTGTAAAAATCGCTCCGCAAGGGGCGATTTCCCTTTTTTGAATGAGGTAGGTAAAAATGTTTGCAAAAAAAGATAAATCCGTAACTGAAGAAGCGGTTATGGCAGCTTTATCAACTGTTATTGAGCCGGAACTACATCGTGACTTAGTCTCGTTAAATATGATCCGTAATTTGAAGATAGCTGGCAATGATGTCAGTTTTACAATTATGCTGACAACGCCTGCTTGCCCGTTAAAGAGTAAAATGGAAAATGATTCCAAAGCTGCTTTGGCGCGTGTTCCAGGTATTGGCAAAGTGACCGTGAACTGGGATTCCAATGTACCCAATGACAAACGTATTGGTGACAAAATTGGTCAAAACTTCCGCAATACGATAGCAGTTTCAAGTGGCAAAGGTGGGGTTGGCAAATCCACAATCGCTGTGAATTTGGCGATTTCACTTGCAAAGCAAGGTGCCCGCGTTGGTTTGTTGGACGCAGATATCTTGGGCCCAAATGTACCCATGATGATGGGTGTTGATACCATGCCACCAGTGCGTAATCGTAAGATGGTTCCGGCTGAGAGTTTTGGGGTTAAGTTCATCTCGATGGCATTTTTGGTGAAGCCGGATCAACCGTTGATTTGGCGTGGCCCGATGTTGCATAGTGCCATTCAACAATTATTGACCGATGTGGATTGGGGTGAGTTGGATTATTTGATTGTCGATTTGCCCCCCGGAACAAGTGATGCGCAATTAACACTGGCCCAAATCTTGCCATTGTCTGGTGCACTTGTGATCACACAACCGATGCAAGTGGCTGCTTCGGATGCCTTGCGCGGTTTAAAAATGTTCGAGAAATTGGATGTACCTATTATTGGTGTTATTGAAAATATGAGTGGCGAGTTTTTTGGAACTGGCGCTGGTGAAAAGTTAGCGGCCGATTATAACTCAGAATACCTAGGGTCTGTGCCATTAGATGCCAATATTCGTAAAGGTGGAGATTCAGGACAGCCTATCGTGGTTGCTTATCCAGATTCCGATGCGGCGAAGACGCTAATAGATTTAGCAGGAATTGTGGCTGCCCGAGTTAGCCTGTTAACATTGCAAAAACAAGCTGACAACATGATACCTATTCAAATGATTGGGTAGAGATTAAGAATATTTGGAGGTTTGTTCACTCTCGAAGTTTGGACGAATCTGTAAAAGCCGGCCAGTTGGCCGGCTTTTCGCGTAGATGGTGACTATTGCTTTGGTTGATTGCGCGAATGAGTGCATCGCGATTAGAAACTGCTCACCAATTTGTGAGACACTCTTAAATCCGCTATAAATAAGAATTAGGTAATTCACAAAATATAATTTGACCTAAAACAATCTTGATTTTGTGAATTCCTCAAGGAAACTGCGATTTAACGAACAATCTATTTCAATAGACTTGTCGCGGTTTACCTAAATTGCATGTTAGTAGATAAAGTAGGATAATATGCAATGGAGATAAAATTTTATGACAACTATAATAGCGGATGGAACATCTGAATATGTTGGTATTCGCTTTCAAAAATTAGGTAAACTTTATCATTTTAAGGTAGGGCAATGTAAAGAAGCCCAACCTGGAGATTATGTGGTCCTTGAAACCAATCGAGGCAGCCAACTTGGTCAAGTTATCGCTTTTATTGACCCAGATCAAATTCATCGTAAACGTGGCATGCGCAGCATCCAACGTATGGCAAACCCGCGTGACATGGTAATGAAACAGGTTTGGGAATCCAAAGAGTTGGATGCCTTGATCACATGTCGCGAAAAAGCGAGTCAACTTAATATTAAAGATGCAAAGTTTGTTAAGGCAGAATATAGTTTTGATGGCTCGTGGATCACTTTTTCATATACAACTGAAAACAAAAAGTTGAATTTAGGTGCGTTGACCAGCACATTGAATCGTGCTTTTCGCGCACGAGTGGAAATGCGTTTGATTGGCCCGCGTGATGTTGCCAAAATTATTGGTGGCTATGGAGCTTGTGGTTCGCCACGTTGTTGCTCGACGTTCTTGACTGAATTTAGTCCAGTTTCGATTAAAATGGCGAAAGAGCAGGGCGTTTCGTTGAGTCCACAAGAGATAACTGGTATGTGCGGCCGTTTACGCTGCTGCCTTGTGTATGAATACGAACAATATGTTGAGGCCAAGAAAACATTACCACGCAGAGGCAAACGTATTAGTACACCCTATGGTGAAGGCTACGTGCGTGATGTACGTGTCATCAGAGACTCGATCGTCGTAGATGTAGGCGGTGAATATCACGAAGTTTTCCGACATGAATTTGAGCCTTCGGATGAATTAGAAGCATTAAAAAAGAAAGCCGAAGCTGGTTGTTCTAAACACGAAGGCGGAGGTTGTGATTGTGGGGCAAAATAGATGCAGAGTTGCAGATAAGTTGGCCTTTTACTTTGTTACAGTGCCACTTTGCGTCTAATGTTTAATGAGAACAGAGGACTACTGTTATGAGAAGAAATTCTTCTCCTGGTTTGGGACAATGGGTGACCGTATCATTGTTATTTGCGGTCTCGATCTTTTTGTTATTAAAATTGTACCAATATGCTGGGGCACGTAGTTTTTATCCAGTTGGCTTAACTGTTGCCGGTGTCAATGTGGGGGGCATGACTCGTGAACAAGCGGGAGATGTTGTTGCCAATCGCTATGTTGACGCACCTATTATTATTCAGCATGGTGACGACTCATTCCCAATTAGCCCCACACGCGCGGAATTTACACCAGATTTAGAGTCGATGTTGAGTGCGGCTGATTATCAGCGCACGCAGCAGGATTTTTGGGCAGGATTTTGGGGATATTTATGGGGTAGACCCGTTGAAGTTAGCCCTGTCCCTCTGCAAGCAACACACAATCGAGATGCATTGCGTGATGTTTTGCTCGAGATTTCGAGTTTAACTGACGCCCCTGCACAACCACCTCAACCAGTCCCAAGTACGCTCAGTTTTCAGTACGGAACTTCTGGAACCACTACTAATATAGAGGCTAGCTTTGCTGATGTTGAGGCTGCTATGTATCGACCAAATGATCGTGAAGCGCGTTTGTTAGTCGAAGAACGGCTGGCTGAACGGCCGGATATTAATTTGTTGACGCGCCTATTGGTTAATCGTATGCAGGTTTTTGAACAAGAGACGGGTGGCGTTGCAGCTATTTTTGTGATGGATTTGGAGTCAGGCGAAGTGGTTGCGGTGAATGCAGATGTGGCTATGTCAGCGATGGATCTGATGAAAATTCCATTGGTTTTGGATACATATCGCACATTGGATCGTATTCCATCTTTGACCCAACGCCAATTGATTTCGGATACTTTGGTAGTGCAGCCCGAGCATTCGAGTGCTAACGAGTTGTTGAATGTAATTGCAGGGCAGGAAGATGGTTATCTCGGGGCGCAATCGGTGACTAATTTGATGCAGCGGCTTGGTTTAGAGAACTCTTATATGGCGGCACCATTTGATGCACCCTTAATTGGGGGACGTGCTGCCCCAGAGACCCCGGCCAATAGTGTAGAAGAAATACGTACACGCCCAACAGATCAAATGCAGACAACGGCCGAAGATATGGGGTTGTTGTTGTCGATGATCTATTATTGTGCGCAGGGTCAGGGTGGTGCTTTGTCAGCGGTTTATGCCGAAGAAATCACGCAGGATGAATGTCGCCAGATTTTAGATTATATGGATAAAAATGATATCGGGAGTCTGCTTGAGGGGGGTGTGCCACCAGAAACGGCCGTTGCCCATAGACATGGTTGGATTAGCGATACTCATGCTGATGCGGGTCTTGTATCGACCCCTGGTGGTGACTATGTTATTGTTGCCTTTCTATACAAACCCGATTGGCTGGAATGGGAATTGAGCTCGCCGTTGTTAGCAGATATTTCGCGGGCAACCTATAACTTCTTTAATTTTGACAGCCCATTCCTGGGAGAATCTCAAGTTAACTAAAGATGCTGAAAAGTTTACAGAAATTGTTGACTCTGGCGTTGATCGTTTTTGGCGTTGTGTATTTAGCTTATCAAGGATTTCACTATACGCGTGCGCAAGATAAAATGCCGCCGGGCATGACAATTGCGGGTTTGGATGTTTCTGGTCTTACAAAAGAGGAAGTCTCTGATCTTTTAACAGCGCAGTTTACAACCCCTTTAATCTTGGTTCATCGTGATGAAGAAGTTGAACTAAATCCTCAAGATGTTGGCTTTCAACTTGATTTAGAGGCGATGTTAGCGGAGGCAGACATTGCCCGCACGCCAGAAAATCCTTGGTTGAGTTTTGCTGAGTTTGTAGTCGGCCGTTCCTGGGAGCCAATCCATATTGATTTGTATGCAACCCATGATCGTGATGCTTTGTTGGCACGTTTAGATATGCTTGCCAGCTTTTTAGATGAACCCGCCACGGGGCCCCAGCTGATCGAGGATTCAACATCATTCCGTTTGGGTAGAGCGGGCTATGTTTCAGATATTGAAACCAGCTTGCCAGATATTGAAGCTGCATTGTATGCAATTGAAAATCGTACGGCAGAGCTTGTTGTCATTGATCAAGAGGCGATCCCCTTTGACATGGGAGCCTTGGAAGATTCGATTAAACAGGAGATGGCAGGTTTTAACGGTATGGGCAGCATTTTTGTCATGGATTTAGAAAGTGGTGAAGAGTTGGGTATCAATGCTGATGTCGCTCTTTCGGGCTTGAGTGTGGTGAAAATCGCTATTTTGCTGGAGACTTATCGGGCGATGGATTTCGAGCCAAATTCTGATCAAGCCAAGTTAATTGCAGAAACGGCCGTTCATTCCGGTAATTTTAGTGCGAATCTCTTGCTTGATGTGGTAGCTGGGAAGGATAATGCCTATCTGGGTGTCGATATTCTCACCGAATCAATGCAGCGTTTAGGTTTAAAAAACACCTTCATCGTCACTCCCTACGAAGAACCAAATCGCCCAGGCAAATCTACACGGGTTACGGAAGCGAACTCGCGCGTAGATGTTACTACTTTCCCAGACCCCACTATGCAAACGACAGCCGAAGATATGGGTACCTTATTGTCGATGATTTACCATTGTGCGCTAGGCGGTGGCACCTTGTTGGTCGTGTATCCCGATGAAATCACCCCGGCTGAATGTCAAGCTATAATTGATGTATTAGCTGAAAATGAAGAAGGTAATTTAATCCGTTTTGGTGTGCCAGAGGGCGTAACTGTTTCGCATAAACATGGCTGGGCAGGCAATACCCATGGCGATGCGGGTATCGTGTATTCACCCGATGGCGATTACATTATTGTAGAATATTTGACGGATCCGGACTCGGATTGGTTGGTTCATGATACGAGTTTTCCAATTCTGCGTGAAATTTCGCGTACTGTCTATAACTATTTTAACTATGAGCACCCTTATTTTGATGATCGGCTAGCGGAAATTGAGGCTGAAGAAAGTAATTCGGGTGCTCAATTTGGTGAGGTTCAAACGGACGAAACGGCCGTTGAAGAACCAACTCCACAACCAACCCCAGAACCAGTAAATCCTGATCCTGGTGATCAGGAT
>CAYGMR010000136.1:10117-11870 GCA_964350725.1 uncultured Ardenticatenaceae bacterium
ACACCGAAAATGATGGGTCTGATCTTGATGATATCAGTATTGAAGCAAATAGGAGTGTTATATGGAATATCGGCGCTTAGGACGCACGGGTCTCAAGGTTTCGACGATTTGTTTGGGATCGATGCAGTTTGGCTGGACGGCCGTACCAGAAACCGCCCACACCATCATGAACAAAGCTGTTGAATTGGGTATAAATTTTATTGATACGGCCGATATCTATTCACGCTGGGTAGATGGTAATCCCGGTGGCGTCAGTGAACAAATTATTGGCGAATGGTTAAACGTAAGCGATATCCGTCGCGAAGATATTATTTTAGCAACCAAAGTACGCGGCCAAATGGGTGACGGGCCTAATGACGAAGGTCTTTCACGCCAACATATCATGAATGGACTAGAAGCCAGTTTGCGCCGTTTACAAACCGATTATATTGATTTGTACCAAGTGCATTGGCCGGATGAAGAAACGCCATTAGAAGAGACATTGACCGCCCTCAATGATTTAGTACGTGCTGGCAAAGTGCGTTACATCGGCTGTTCAAATTATCCAGCCTGGCTGTTAGCCAAATCCTTATGGGTCAGTGATGTTAATAAATTGGCTCGTTATGACAGCTTGCAGCCACACTACAGCCTCATGCATCGCGCTGAATTTGAGCGTGAATTGCAATCTTTGTGTTTAGACCAAGGCATTGGTGTGATTCCATATAGTCCGTTGGCGACTGGTTTCCTGACGGGCAAATATCGTCGTGACACCCAACTCCCCAATACACCCCGTGCCAATGGCATTCGCGACAAATATTTGAATGAACGTGGCTTTGCGGTGATTGATAAACTGGATGAAATTTCAAAAACACACGATGCAACGATTGCACAGGTTTCTATTGCGTGGCTTTTGGCGAATACGGCCGTTTCCTCCGCAATCATTGGTGCCAATTCCATTACCCAATTGGAAGACACAGCGCGTGGTGCCGCGATAACCCTAACAATCGCTGAAAAAGAAGCGCTTGACGGATTA
Source organism: uncultured Ardenticatenaceae bacterium (assembly GCA_964350725.1). Lineage (GTDB taxonomy): Bacteria > Chloroflexota > Anaerolineae > Promineifilales > Promineifilaceae > JAACFF01. Next base: position 11,130 of record CAYGMR010000136.1, read on the forward strand.
ACAGCCTGGTAAAAATATTATTCCATGCAATTTGCTGTGGTTTATAGCTTCCATCTAGCTTACAAGAAAATCATCACGAACCCGTATCAGAATTTGATCGAGAGATAATTCTGCTTGCCAACCTAATAATTCGTGAATGCGTTTTGTATTTGGCAATCGTCTTTGCATAGCCTCAAATCCATTAGGATAAGCTTCACAATATGGAATGCGCTTGATCTCCGATTGGCTGCCTGTCATTATTTTGACCCGTTCTGCGAGCTCATACATAGTAACTTCTTCAGTTCCCCCAATGTTATAAACGCTCCCGGGTGCTTCAGGGTGATATGCTAACCCGACGATTGCTTTTACTACATCACTCACATCGCTGAAGCAGCGGCTCTGTGTGCCATCACCATACACAGTAATTGTATCACCGTTAAGAGCTTGGTTGACAAAGCGGGGGATGACCATACCATAATGCCCTGTTTGGCGAGGACCTACCGTATTAAACAGCCTGAACAGAACAACTGGCAAACCATACTCTTGCATGTAAGCCAACCCCAGAAACTCATCGACCATTTTGCTGGCGGCATAAGACCATCTACTTTTACTTGTTGCACCCAATAATACATCGTCATCTTCGCTGAATGGAATTTTGTGACCCTTGCCATATACTTCAGAGGTGCTTGCAATGAGTATCCGACACCCATAGCGGCGTCCTACTTTGAGTACAGCTTCGGTGCCCATCACATTTGTCTCAAT
>CAYGMR010000137.1:0-2216 GCA_964350725.1 uncultured Ardenticatenaceae bacterium
GTTTCAAGCCCATGTCGGATTACTAAAAGAGCATGACCATTTTCCAGAGCAGGCTTGTTTCGCCTGCTTGGAGGCGAGTCATGCCGCTGTTGCCCTGGTCAAAGGTGATTTCATGTCTGGCTTTTCGCTGCCAGACAGCCCTGCATATGATGAGTGGCAATTTTTTCAAGCAGAAAGCTTGCGCCAGACATTAGCTGATATTTTGCAGCGCTTAATCACCTGGCACAGCAGCCAGGGTGCATATGATCGTGGTATTGAATACGGCCGTCGCTGGTTGGCACTAGATAATTTGCACGAAGCGGCACATCAACAGTTGATGCGTTTATATGCCTGGGATGGGCAGTATGCCGCAGCCATGCGCCAATATGATGAATGTGTGCGTATCCTGGATGAGGAGTTGGGTGTAAAACCACAACCCCAAACTGAAGCGGTTATTCAATCAATTCGGACGCGCCAGTTAGACCCGCCAGCGTCAATGCACGACGAACGGGAGCAAGTCGTAGACGCACCTGGCGAACATTTGATTTCAGAACGTTACCAAGTTGGGGAACTGCTTGCTGAAGGGGGGCAGGGTAAGGTGTTTCTTGGTATTGATCGGGTTAGCGGACAAGAAGTTGTTATCAAACAATTGAAGAATGACATTTCAACGGCGCAAGCAGAGAATAGGATTCGTTTTCAGCGAGAAAGCGAGATATTACACCGTTTAGATCATCCCAATATTGTGCGTTTATTGGCAAACTTTGACCACAACGGCCGTTCCTATATCGTCATGGAATATGTTTCAGGCGGTAGTTTGCGGCAGCTATTACAATCTGAGACCCGTTTGACGCTGTCGCAGACATTGCGTTTGGGATTAGAGCTGGCAGATGCCCTCAGCCGCGCACATCATTTGGGTGTTATTCATCGTGATATTAAACCTGGTAATGTGTTATTGGCTGCTGATGGCAGGCCACAATTGACTGATTTTGGCATCGCCTATCTGGAATCAGGTGGAGCACGTTTGACGCAGACAGGTATGTTGGTAGGCAGCCCGGCTTATATGAGCCCTGAGGCCATTCAAGGGGAACAGGTTGATGCACGTAGTGACATCTGGTCGTTGGGTGTGCTGCTGTATGAGACATTGACAGGCGTATCACCCTTTGGCGCAGATCAGGTCACCACCATGCTGGTTAAGATTTTGCAGGAGCAGCCACCTGAAATTCAAACGGTACGCTCGGATGTGCCAGCGGCTTTGAGTCGCTTGATTAACCAGATGTTGGCGAAGGATCCGGCGCAGCGCGTGGGCAGTATGCGCCAAGTTGCAGCAGCGTTAGAAGCGATTCGGGACGGCCGTTTAACGACAGCCAGCCTAACCCAAACTTCATTTTTCCCGCCCGTGATTAATCCTGACACGGCCGTTGCCCATCCCACGACAACACCCCACAATTTGACCACCACAGCAAGCCCCATCATTGGCCGTGAAACTGAATTGGATCAAATTCAACGCCTGATCGTGAATGAAAAGGCGTGTCGTCTTTTGACAATTAGCGGACCTGGCGGCATTGGCAAGACACGTTTGGTTTATGCGGCAGGCAACCAACTTTTACCTCAATTTCCAGATGGCGTGTATTTCGTTTCGTTGACTGCTGTGAAGCGAAGCCATGCGATTGTGTCGGCGATTGCTGAAACCCTAGATTTGCAATTTTATGGCGCAGCCACGCCCCAAACACAACTTTTGCATTTTTTGCGTACAAAAAGCATGTTACTCATCTTGGATGATTTTGAACAGTTGTTGGATGCTGCTGACTTTTTAGCTGAAATGTTACGTTTTGCGCCCGACTTGATTATCATGACCACTGCACGTGAGCGCTTGCAGCTACAAGAAGAATGGCATTATAAGATTGAAGGCTTAGCTTTTCCTGTCGAGACTCAAATCACTGATATGGCTGCTTTGGAAACCTATGCCGCACCCACTCTGTTTTTACAGTGGGTACGGCGCACAAATGTCAGTGTTGAATCCAGCCACACCGACATTCCCGCTATTATAGAGATTTGTCGTTTGTTGGAAGGCAGCCCCTTAGGTTTGGAGCTGGTTGCACCCTGGGTTCAAACACTTTCTTGCGCGCAAGTCGCTGCAGAAATCAAACGCAATTTAGATGCGTTCACAAGCACGCCACCACCTGGGATTCCACGAGAGCAGTTCAGTTTACGCGCTGTTTTTACACAAACCTGGCATA
>CAYGMR010000137.1:2237-3698 GCA_964350725.1 uncultured Ardenticatenaceae bacterium
TTGCAGCCAGCCGAACAAGTGACACTGGCTGGATTTTCTGTTTTTCGCGGGGGGTGTTTGCGTGCGGCGGCTGAATTTGTTGCAGCTGCGTCACCCCCTGTTTTGGCAGCTTTGGTGGGCAAGGGTTTGCTGCGGCGTGCAAGCAACGGCCGTTACAACATCCATGATCTCATGCGTGAATTTGTCACCGAAAAATTAAAGCAACAACCGGAAGAATTTGCGGCAGTTCAAGCTAAACACAGCGAATTTTACCTTGGCCTTTTAGCTCATCTAACGCAGGATATTAAAGGTGAACAACAAACGGCCGTTTTGAACACTATTACTGCCGATGATAACAATAGTCACGCTGCCTGGCAGCATGCTGTTGCTCAAAATCAAATCTCCCTGCTGCTTGCTGCGGCTGAATGTTATTGGCTATTTAGCGAATTCCATTGTGCTTTATACACGGGCGAAGCACTATTCCATGACACTATCGCCAGCTTAGCCGAGTTTGATGCTGAAAATAGTATGGCGCAAACGTTGTTCGGTTTTTTGCAAGCGGGCGCAGGCAGTTTGATGGCGCGTCGCGGCTGGCTGGTCGAAGGTGTGGATAAAATCGAGGCTGGCATAGACTGTATGCGTCAAGCACCTGTTTCCGATTCCAACAAGATCGCATTTGCGCAAACATGGTTGGCAGCGGCACAGGTGACACAAGGACAATATGCGGCGGCCATACAAAATGCGCAGAAGAGCCTGGCCCAATTCCCACAAAACAATGATTATTGGACACAAGCGGTTTGTTTGCGATTGTTGGGGACAATCGCTGTGTACCAGGGTGATCTGACTGCTGCCGAACAATATCTCAATGAATGTTTGACTGCATGTGACCAAATTGGTGAACAACGTATCCAAACGTATGCACGCATTAATTTAGGCACAATCGCTTTGTTAAGTGGCGATTACGGCCGTTGCCAACAAAGGCTTGGGGAAGCTCAAGCGTTAAACCGGCAAGTGGCAGATCGTTTAAGTCAGGTTGAGCTTTTGCGTGAACAAGGCAAATTGGCCCTTCAACAAGGGTATTATGAGCAGGCACGCAGCTATTTAGAAGCGAGCCAGCGGATTGCCATTGAAATTGGCCACAGTGATTCAGGAGAGATTGCCTGTGCTTTGGGAGTCATCTATGCACGCTTAGGAAACTTAGAACAGGCCCGTGCGCTTTTTCATGAGAGCCTTGCCGTCGCAAAGGCTGCGGGCAATCAAGCAAGAATTGCTGACAGCATGCTGCATATGGCTCAGCTTGCCAATGACAGTGGCCAGATCGATCAGGCGGAACAGCTATTACAAGATGCCCTCTTTATTTGGAAGCAAATTGGGAATGAACTATTAATCGCGAGAGGTGCGTCTCGTTTAGGACATGTTATTGCTAGTAATGATGAAGCGCGGCAAGATGAAGCGCGTCAGCATTTTCGCACGGCACTTGAG
>CAYGMR010000137.1:3708-10934 GCA_964350725.1 uncultured Ardenticatenaceae bacterium
ATTGTGATGCAGACAATGACCTATTTGGCACCTTTGTTGGTGAACCATGGCCAGGAAAATTGGGCACGCGACCTTTTACTTTTGGCAGAACAGCATCCTGGCAGTGCCTATTTCACACGACAAAGTGCCAGACAACAACTGGCGGCTTTATCCGGGGTGGATTCTATTAATACGGCCGTTGCAGATCGATTGATCGATTGGCGTGCAGCTTGCCAACGGTTGATTGTTGAATTGCAAAAACCGGTGCGTGCGCCAGGAACTGCCCCCACAAATCTGCCACACCAAACTTCTGCCTTCATCGGCCGTGAGCAAGAAATAGTTGACCTAAAACAGTGCCTTATCCAGGATAAATGTCGTTTGCTGACTTTGGTTGGTCCAGGTGGAATTGGTAAGACACGTCTCGCATTGGCAGTAGCTGCTGAAGTCAAAAATAGGGAGCATGGCATTCATTATATTTCACTTGCCCCCATCGAATCGGCTGATAATTTGTTAACGGCCGTGGCAGAAGGGCTTGATTTTCAACTCAGTCCTGTCGGCGATCCACAGCAGCAGCTAGTAGAATTTTTAAAACCCAGACAATTGCTCATTATTCTGGATAATTACGAGCATCTTTTGCCAGATGTGACATTTGTAGCGACATTGTTAGCAAACGCCCCATATGTGCAAATAATGGTCACATCACGGCAGCGGCTAAACCTGGGCGGCGAAGTCATATATTCTTTAGCTGGCATGCCATATCCACACACAATTGACCTTGCCCCAAATGATTTATATGCTTACGGTGCTGTCAAACTGTTATTGACCCAGGTGCGTGTGAACCAACCCAATTTTGAATTGCGATCCGAAGATTCTGAACCCCTGCTGCGTATATGCCAGTTAGTACAAGGTATGCCGTTGGCATTGGTTTTGGCGGCTGGTTGGGCAGATATGCTTACATTTAGTGAGATCGCTGAAGAAATCACACGCAGCCTGGATTTTCTGGAGAGTGAGCGCCATGATTTACCGCCACGGCAGCGCAGCGTCCGTGCTGTTTTTGATGGCTCTTGGGAGCGCATGACGGCCGATCATCAACTTGCTTTTGCGCAATTATGCATTTTTCGTGGTGGTTTTACGCGTCAATCAGCACAATTCGTGGCGCACGCTAATTTACGTACCTTGCGCAAGTTGGTAAATAATTCTTTCATTACGATTCGTGAAAACGGCCGTTATGAAATTCATGAACTATTGCGGCAATACGGACAAGCGCATCTGGAAAAGATGGGCGCATTGGAGACGACCAAAGATACACACAGTCTCTTTTTCCTGCGTTATATTAGCGAACGCGAGCTGGACATTAAAGGCAGACGCCAAATTGAATGTTTGCAAGAGATAGCGGCTGAGTTGGAAAATTTTCGCGCAGCTTGGAATTGGGGTTTGCAACAAGCGAATCGCGAAGGAATTAATGCTGCGATCGAGGTTGTCCATCTATATTTTGATATACGCAGTCGTTATCGTGAAGGCACTTTTATGGTGGCACAGGCCAAAAAACGGTTTGCCCCATCCAATGGGTTTGCTGTGGATGTTACTTGGGCACGCATATTGATTCGCCATGCATTCTTGCGTCTTTTTAAGTTTGAAACCAGAGAGGCCGCGATTCAAGAGTTAGAAGAAGGCCTTGTCATTGCCCAACAATATGATGCCCAGCAAGAGATCGCTATTTGTTATTCTGCTAAGGGAGCTTACCTGTATGCCGTGCAAGAAGAGCTGCAAACTGCCAGAGACTATTATGATCGCGCTTATTTGATTTTTGAGCGATTAGACGACAGGTTTTATATGGCGCGCTCTTTGATTGGCATAGGATATTGTTCTATTGCTGCAGGTGAGCTGGAGCAATTTGAAAAATTTACAGAAAAAGGATTGGCTATCGCGCACGCGCATGGCAATATCGCCAGTGTGACTCTCGCACAAGCTAATTTAGCGGAACATAGGTTGTGTCAAGGTGAATTAGATAAAGCTGAAAAAGAACTCAGGGATATGATCTCGGTGGGTGAAATCGTTGGTTTTACAGCGGCAACCGCTTACGGACATGCATTGTTGAGCTTGACGTTGATATTTAGCGGCGATTTAGTGGCGGCAGAACCAATGCTGCATATGGGTCTAAAGCGCTCAGAAGAAACCAGCCACAATGTCGTCAAGGCGTATATGTTTGCGGCGATGGGATTTTGGTTAGCTTTGGATGGTGATTATGATTCCAGTCTAGAATGGTCACAAACGAGTTGTGACAACCCGGGCAATAACACATTGGGTCTTGTGGTTGCGTTTTGGGGATTGGCAGCTGCCTATTGTGGACAGGAAGATTGGACGGCCGGACGGTCGGCTTTGGCGCAGGCGTTAGAGCATGCTGTTGCGATTACTTATGAATTTCCAGTGACAGTGCTTATGCCGCTGGCTGTTGTTTTGGCGGCGGTTGATGGCCGCACTGAACTGGCAGTGGAAATGTTGGGGGTTGTGGAAAGTCAGTCGTTAAATATGACCGGCTGGTTAGCCGATTGGCAGGTTTGGGTTGATAACAAGCAGAATTTGCTGAAGACATTGGGGGATGCGCGTTATGGATCTGTGTGGGAGCGGGGTCGCCTCATTGCAGCTGATATTGATCTGGAAACGGCCGTTGCGTTTATCCAACAAGTTTTGCCAGTACAAAGGTAATTCAAGTCTGGGCACTACCCTTCAACATAATAGTTGTGAGTAAATTTAAGGCTTTTACCCAACCATTGCGCATCACATCTGTGAAATTTTCTCCCAGAAAATCTGTCAGAGTTGCAAGAATCGCGGCATTCATATGGATGTAATGTTCGGGTTCCACATGATAGGTGACATGACGCTGCCCTAACGCATCCAATTTACGCAGCATCGTTTGCGGTTCATCCAAGCCGCGTACAGCTAGCGCCAACATGCCGATGACCTTTTGTCTCTGACTTGCCATATCTGTTTTAAATAACGGCCGTATTGTTGGATTTTCAGTAAAAAAGCGCGTATAGAACATGGCTGTGAATGTATCTGCTATGGGCATGATCAATTCAAATGTACGCTGTACAGCCTGGATTTCGGTGTCGGTTGCCATTTCTTGGCCAATGTTAAGTTGGTTCATAACCTTATCCCTCGTTTTAATAGTGGCCAAACTATACACAAAGGATGTCCCATGATCGCCCCATATAGCGTCCCCAAAAAACATAAGTGCTGCAATACGAAAAATAATCATCTGTATTCCTTGTGTGGATAAACTGTATAATGAAATTATTACAGGAATCCTATGTGCATTTTGAGATGCATGCTGATTTGTCAAAATGTGCAGGAGTGAATTGAATGCAAAGACGAAAATTTTGGATTGTGGGCATTGTTGGTTTGCTGTTGTTGTGTGTGGTGGGGGTAACGGCCGTCTACATCCAATTTAGTCAACAAGTGAATTTTGCGGGTATGGGCAGCGGCGGTAGTCCCGCAAATATCTCTGTTCCTCCAGGCTTTAGCGTGAATGTGTTTGCCGAGGGACTTTCAAACCCACGCTTTTTGCAATTTGGTCCGGATGGACAGTTGTATGTAGCGGATCGCAAGAACGGCCGTATTGCCATTCTGCCCGATGCAAACAACGATGGAGTCGCCGATGAAATACGCACGTTTGCTGCTGATCTCAACGATCCACACAGCCTCGTGTTTCATGAAGGCGCGTGGTATGTGGGGCTGCCGACCGGCGTGGTGCGGCTGCAAGATAAGGATAATGACGGCGTTGCCGACACAACGACTACCTTGATTGACGATTATCCCACACGCGGTCACTCGACGCGCACGGTTGAATTTTTGCCAGACGGCCGTATGGTCGTTTCCGTTGGTTCTAGTTGCAATGTGTGTGAGGAAGATGATCCACGCCGAGCGGCTGTTATTGTTTATGACGGAGGTGAAGCGACTGGCGAACAAATTTTTGCCAGCGGGCTGCGTAATGCAGTCGGTTTGGCTATCCATCCTGAAACGGGCGAGCTATGGGCCAGCAATAACGGCCGTGACTTGATGGGAGACGATTTACCACCCGAAACGATTTATATGGTGGCTGAAGGTGCAAATTATGGCTGGCCAGTCTGTCACAATGGTGACATCGTTGATCCAGACATGGGATTTGAAGGCGCGTGCGATGGCATTGCGGCGCCGTTAATCGAGATTCAAGCGCATTCGGCGCCATTGGGCATCGCTTTTTACACAGGCGATACATTCCCAACGGAATACCAAAATGATTTGTTTGTGGCGCTGCATGGGTCATGGAATCGCAGCGAACCGACTGGCTACAAGATCGTGCGCATTCCTTTGGATGGCAGTGTACCGACTGGTTCTGTTGAAGATTTTGCGACGGGTTGGTTGGATGGGGAGAATGGCGAGGTATACGGCCGTCCGGCCGGATTAGCTGTCAGTCCACAAGGCGATCTTTACATGAGCGATGACAAAAGCGGGCGCATTTATCGCATCAGTTATATGGGTGAATAAAGCTAATACCAGTTGATATTGATAAAAGTTATGCCACCATAACCATAACCTGATTACATTAGAAGGTGAATTTGTTTGGAAGCAATATAGAATTATGAACGTGGGGTAAAAATCCACAAGGTTGTGTGAAATGAAAAAGCGCTATAAGCGTGCCATGTTGCATAAAAATTCATAATTTGTTGCTTTCAGCACAGATGTAGACTTGTCAGTTGTAAATATTTGTGCTTTTTCAAAATCTGAAAAAGCGCTAAGCAGCAAAAAAAGAGCCATTAGTCATAATCAAGCTGATCGGTATAATAGTCTGTGAGCAGTTTCTGACGGTTTGTTTGCCTTACCAGAAGGAAAACATGTTTGATCTTATGCAGCAGTTTGTTTATTGGCAGGTTCCTGTATGGCAGCTTGTGTTGGTGGCAACGGCCGTTGTCCTTGCCCTAAGCTGGCTGCTCATTAGCCGTTTTAGTGCAACACCTGCGCTTCAATTGCCACTTGCCTTTGCTGTTGCCCAGCCCCTTTTCTACTATGAACCTGATACAGGGATCACTGGTCTTAATGCGGCGGCGCGGCAAATGCTGGGACGGCGCAAAGATGATCTCTCGCATGCTGCTTTACGCGATATGCTGGCTGAAGCGCTAACTGAAGGGCGTGTGCTGCAACAGCATAACTGGCCGTCTGCAAGCACAACCCTATTGATCTTGCCTGTGCTGAACGAGGATGGAGAGATACGCGGCTCCTTGGGTATGGTCACGAGCAGGGTCGCTGACAGAGGTGCTGCCGTCGGCCCGGACGAGGAAATCGACGACGAAAAAGTGGTCGAAACTGACGCTGCCTGGCAGCCTATAGGACGATATTTGCAGCAGCACACTATACGAGCGCGGGTGCGCGTCAAACGGCAGGGCAGGTGGCAAGAAAACGAATTAAGTCACCCCGAGCAGCAGTTATTGCAATTTTTGCTCGCCCACCCTAATGAACCACAAACGGCTGAAACACTCTTTGCTGCGGTCTGGCAGAATGAAGAAGTGACCCGCTATGGTTTGCAACCGGCGCAGCGTGACCGCCTGCGCCGCCTAGTCTACCAACTGCGCCAACTCATTGAACCGGCACCAGGTGAGCCTACTTATCTCATCACCGTTCACGGCGTTGGTTATATTTTCCACAGCGAGTCAGCCACATGAAATCACGTTGGCCCTTGCTGCTCGTTTTAGGTGGTTGTGGGCTGATCCTCGCCTGGTTTTTGGGGCACATCGAAGCGGTGGGGGGGCGTCCGCTGACGTTCATATGGGGTTCCGATCCAGCCATCTATGATCCGCAGCAAACCTCAAACCCCATTGCCTTTGAGGTATTTCGTCATGCCTGTGAGCCGCTGTTTTACGAGCAGGAGGGGGGCGTGTGGGGCTTATTAGCTGAAGATGAGGTCGAATTTCGGCGCAACGGCCGTGAAGTCGTCGTGCGTATACGCCCCCATATCTTTTTCCATGATGGCACTGAGCTAACCGCCGCAATCGTACAGGCCAGTTTTGCGCGGCTGCAAACCCTTGGTCACTCGCCGCTCATCGCTGATTTAGAGGGTGTTACGATTCGCGCCGACGGCCAACTTGTCATCTTCACCCTACCCGCACCCGACTATGAATTTGTGCGCCTGACGTTGACCAATATTTACGCCGCTGTGGTGCTGCCAACAGGGGCAAGTGACATTTTCCCGCTTTGCACCGGCCCCTATCGGCCAGACGAATCACTCACCCTCGTGCGCCACGAAGCATACCGTTGGCCGCCGCACTATTTCCAAAACCGGGGTGCGGCGCACATTCCGCGCCTGGAAATTCTGTTTGAAGCCGATGGTTCCCGGCGCACCGCACTGTTACAGACGGGCCGGGGCTGTGTCTTAAGTTTGGAGCGTCAAGAGGCCGTCCAAGATATGCGCCTTTACACAGCGACGGGCGGCATCACCTACCTCGGCTTCAATCAACTAAACGCCGTGTGGCAAGATGAAACGGTGCGGCAAGCCCTGGCTATGGCCGTCGATAAGGAGACATTGGCCCAATCAGGCCCTTATCGCGCGGCCCAGACGCCGCTAACCCAGGCGATGATTGGCTACGATCCCCAGGCCGCTCGCTGGAGCCATACCTATGACCTGGCGCAAAGTCAGATGCTGTTAGCCGAACGAGGGTTCGATTTCACGGCCGAATACACCCTGCTCATCGCCGAAAGCAACACTTACCGTGAACTGGCGCAGTTTGTCCTGGCCGATTTAGCCGCTGCCGGCCTGACCAATGTGCAGTTACGTGCCGTGCCGCGCACCGCGTTGCTGCGGGAGCGCCAGGATTTTGATCTCCTCTTTTTTGATTACGCTTGGAATGACTATACCGCTTTCGCCAACTTCCTGGGGCCGACACCCAACAACCTGCTCAGCTATCCGGAGGCGGATGTCAGCGGGTTGGTGCGGGCGGCACGCGGCACGGCCGATCCCGACCACAGACAAACGCTCATCTCCCAAGCGCAGCAGACGATCCTGAAAAAGGCGATCTACGAACCGCTGATCATCCGCGAACTCACTTTTGGCGTCGATCCGCGTTGTGTGAGCGGCGAAAGCCAACTGCCAAACGGCCTGCTCGTCTTTCACGATGCCCAAACGCGCTGAAAAATATCTCCGAAAATCTCCAAAATGATCCCTAAATCTCCAAAATGATCCTTAAATCTCCTCAAATCTCCTTTTCTACCTCTGG
>CAYGMR010000137.1:10944-11814 GCA_964350725.1 uncultured Ardenticatenaceae bacterium
AAATTCTGTGTGAATAAGGTTGCTACCGGGAGGTTCGGTAAGCACAAAAAATGGAGATTTAAAATGTACAAAGTAAAATTCCCAATAATGTTGGTGATGTTAGTGTTACTGGTATTGAGTATAGGAGCTCCCAGAGTTTCTGCCGGATTATCATTAGAGAAAAAACAGGAGAACGAAAGTCCCAAGGTTAATGTAGAGATCGTTGACAAGCCCTCGGACAAGGATAAAGATTGGCCAATAATAAAGACCGAAAGAAATTCATGGGTTGACAAGGATAGTGATCAGACAGTTACTCATATTCTTGTTGTCCGTGAATCACCAGCAGATTATCAATTTGAAGAATCTGAAGAAGTTTGTGAAGACTATCTTTTGACAAGCTGTGTTAAGCAAGGAGAAAGAACTTTCACGGATTCTACTACGGTGGGTAGCATTACATCGCACATTAAACATTGGACAGACAAAATCTGTAATGGAATCGATTGCAACTACAACAAACCAACTAAGTTGGAGGTATGGTGGATAAGAAGCGACACAAGCTGGCATGCTAGTGATGCGCAAGTAGCGTGGGGATGTCATGGATGTGTAAAATGCGTGGGTGGTGACTATGAAGTTGTTTGGTACGGTGATGTATTTACGCCTTCATGGCAAAGTAGTACCACGTCATATACAACCAGATACACCTCTTCTTCCTATCCCGCATTATTACCGTGGGATTCAACAACTGATAGAGCTTCAGTAGATTCAGATGCTTATAACGGCTGGCAATATTGGGGACACATGTTTGCAAATGCAGGTTTCTAACCATGAAATATATCATCTGTTGGCAGAAGAAAACAGCATGCCAGATATTTACTGGATTATGGTTAGTCA
>CAYGMR010000138.1:0-5147 GCA_964350725.1 uncultured Ardenticatenaceae bacterium
TGTGGCAGAAATCTGGAGTATGCAATCGCCCTAGCTGCGGGTGATCCAGCAATACATGTTTGTCTGTACTTAATATTATTCTCTGATATTTTTAAAAGGATGGTGGTAATTTCACCATAAACAGAATGCAATTCATCCTTATAGGAGGTTTGAATATGTCTCATCAATCTGGCGATAAATTTGACGCGGACAAGGTTGATCTAGAAAAAGAAAATAGTTTGTCTGAACGCCCACATAAACGGCACAGTGCTTCTTTGTTTGGCCCTATCGTTATCATTGCGGTTGGGGTTTATTTTCTGCTTTATAACTTTGGATATGTCGGTGAGTTAAACTGGTATGCAGCTTTACAGCTTTGGCCTTTGCTGTTGATATTCATTGGCATCAACATTATCGTGAAATACGCCCCACCCCCTTGGGGATCAATATTGAGCGGTCTGGTAGGCTTGCTCGCGGTAGCTGTGTTTGGGTATGCGCTGCTGTTTGGCAGTGATTCTATGTTACCTGCAAGTTTGCGTATTCCTATTCCTGACCAAGCCGCAGTACAACATCAGGAAGTGGTGGTTAGCGGAGATAATGTGGAAACGGCCGTTGTCACTATCGATTTTGGGGCTCCCTCTGCTACCTTAAACGCCCTTGCCAATACCAACGATTTGATGCGTGGTACCGTTACTTACCGCGATGAGCTTATCCTTGAAACCAACCAACAGGGAACTGAAGCAGAGGTCAAATTGGATACACGCGACAATTCCGGCTGGTTTTGGATTGACCCACGAAATTGGGGCGATTTTAGCCAGGATGAGCAATGGCAGTTAGGTTTGAATCCACAAATCGACACCGACCTAACCCTGGATGGCGGCAGCGGCGCAGTCAACCTGGAATTGGCCGAGCTAACGTTGAGTGAACTAGCTTTGGATGGTGGTTCGGGCAGTGTGCAGCTTGCGTTGCCAGGCGGTGATTATGATGTGGCTTATGATGCGGGTTCTGGCGCGACGAAAATGTGGCTGCCGCGTAACGGCCGTCACATCATCAAAGTAGATGGGAGCAGTGGCAGCATTTTATTCTATCTGCCACAAAATATGGAGGCACGCATTGATGTAGATGGTGGTTCTGGCAGTTTTCACTTGCCGCAAGATCGCTTTACCCTAGTAAGTGGCGATGATGATGCCGGGGTATGGGAAACGGCCGCTTATGCCAATGCAGATGACCGCGTAAATTTGGTCCTTGATGTGGGCAGCGGCAGCATACGTATTGAAAACCTGGAATAGCTACAGCGAATTCAGGAAGGTACGAATTTTTGCTTACCACATAGTGCCAGGCACTACGCGACTACCTGACTATTGGACTACCAGCCGTTTGATATGCGCCAACATCGCCGTCATACCATTAAGCCGTTGACCGCTAAGCACCGTCTGTAAACCCATCTCGCGATAAAACATATCAGGAATACCCAGCACAACTTCTGGTGTTGTGTCATCCAAACCTTGTTGCAAGATAGCAGCAAACCCGCTAACCGTGGGAGCTTCAGGTGGAATGTCAAAGTGGAAATGCAAATGTCCACTCTCCGCTTCTTGTTCAACAAACACAAACACAGGTGTCATACATTCATGCACCTCATCCATATCGCCGCGTTTACCATGCAGCCATTCGGGCAACGGCCGTAGTGTCTCCGACAATTCCAATAAATATTCTAATTTCTCTTGCCCCTCACAATAACTAAAATCTTCAACAATCTCTTGTAAGCGGGGTGGCAACTCGTACATTTTTTAATCCTTTGATAATGTTATTTAGGCTGACCTCAATGCGATGCAAAGTATACTTCCCTTCACCTGCATCGTCTATACTGTCTTGCAAAATGCAAAATGTAAAATAGTTCTGAGCGCCATAGAAACGGCCGTAAACGCTCTTGGCAACTTTTTTGCTTAGCATTATACTTTCTTCACACAACAAATATTCATTCATTTGTCTTCAATGTTAGCTATCTCAAGACATCGGTAGTTAACTGAAAAAGAATAAACTGACGGTAAAAACTTTATGCCTTTTAAACCTGATTACGAAGTTCCCGAAGAGAGACGTGCCTATTTTTTCCCCGGTGTTCCACGCGAAGGCTGGCAAGGAGTTGGCTGTTTGGCTCTACATGGATTCATGGGCAGCCCCATCAGTTCACGTCCTATGGCCCAATTTTTAGCCAGTCAAGGCATTACCGTAGAATGCCCCTTATTGCCTGGGCACGGCAATTTGCCCTACCAGATTCATACACATAAGCTTGAAGAATGGGTGGCTGAAGTTGATGAGGCATATGCCAAGTTAAGCCAGCATTGTAACCAGATATTTATTATAGGGCACTCGATGGGCGCTGTATTGGGTGCGATGCAAGCGCATAAACACCCAGAAATTTGCGGTATGATACTGCTGGCTCCCTTATACGATGTACCCGATTGGCGCATCAAACTGGCTAGTTTTGGCAAATATTTTATGCCCTGGTTCTACCCACTCAAGCGCAAAGATGTCGATCGCGACATTTTTGTTGGTCGCGTCACAGATTTCGACCCCACGATAGACGTTGATGATCCGGCTCTACAAGATTGGTTAATAGAGGCAACCCGCATTTCAGTGTCCAGCACAGATGAAATGCGCAAAATGGGTGACATAGGGCGCAAATTGTGGCCCAAAATCCACCAACCTGTGATTATCTTCCAGGGTGGCAATGATCCGGCCGTGAATTCTGGCAACACCGAAAAACTATTCCAAAAATTGCGTTCAGCCGATAAAGAGATGAAATTCTTCCCCCAAGTCGGTCATGAATTGATGCGACCAGTGGAACCAATCCATGTAAAAGTGTGGCAAAAAACCTATGCATTTATCGAAGACCATGTGCAAATCGGGGAGAAAGCACCCACACCACTCAATGCCCCATCCATCATCCTGCAAAAACCAGATGAATCACCAAAAGAATAAACTTTTTGGTTTTATAGGCAGCAACAATTGCACAGAGTGCCCAACTCTGGGGGTTCTCTGTGTTCCCCGTGTTCCTGTCCTTACCTAAATTCGTTGCGATTTTTTTGTTGATTGAATGTTGAACTGTCACTAAAACACAGTATAATCGTTATTCTGAAAGCCTTCCTAGTTATGTGAATCACGAGGATTTTGGCTCAAATTACTGTTCAATTTTATAGTTTAAGGAGAAGAAACAATGAACAAGAATCGCTTAGGTTTATTATTAACCGTCTTCGCTGTTTTGCTACTGCTTTTGGTCGCATGTGGTGGGCAAGAAGCAGAACCAGCAGCAGAAGAAAGTGCACCGGCTGAAGAAAGTGCACCGGCCGAAGAAAGTGCACCGGCCGAAGAGGCTCCCGCTGAAGAAGCACCCGCCGATGAGATGAGTGATGAAGAGGCTGATTGCAGCAGCGATGAGGTTTTTTGTATAGGCTTAGTCACGGATGTTGGTGAAATTGATGACAAATCATTTAACCAATCAGCATGGGAAGGCGCTGAAGCTGCTGCGGCAGCCGCTGGTGGTAAAGCTGATTTCATTGAAACTCAAGACGCCAAAGATTATGGCGCGAATATTGGCCTCTTTGCCGACAATGGCTATGATGTGATTATCACTGTCGGTTTTGCCATGGGCGAAGCCACGGCCGAAGCTGCCGCGCAATATCCTGACATCAAATTCATTGGTGTCGATCAATTCCAAGGCGAAGCGATGGATAATTTGGCTGGCTTGGTCTTCAATGAAGACAAATCTGGTTTCTTGGCCGGTGCATTAGCCGCGATGCTTTCTGAATCAGGAAAAATTGCCGCTGTGTTAGGTACAGACCTTGTTCCGCCCGTTGTGGCCTTCAAAGAAGGTTACGAGGGTGGCGCACAGTTCATCAATCCGGATATTGAATACATCTCCACATATCATCCAGGTGGCATGGATGTTGCCTTCACCGATCCTGAATGGGGTGCCAGCACCACCAAACAAGCAATCGACCAAGGTGCGGATGTTGTCTTTGGTGCGGGTGGCAAGACCGGTAATGGTGCCTTGATTGAGGCCGCCGGTAATGATGGCGTATTCTGCATTGGTGTTGATACCGACCAATGGTTAACTGTACCCGAAGCACATTCCTGTCTGGTTTCCAGTGCTATGAAGTTGATCACACCTGGCGTTGAAGAGCTGGTAGCAGCAGCGCAAGCTGGTGATTTCCCAGCAGGCAACTTCTTTGGTGCAGCCGGTCTGGCACCATTCCATGACTTCGAAGATCAAATTTCACAGGATATTAAAGACAAATTGGCTGAAATCGATGCTGGTTTACAAGATGGCTCCATTGAAACCGGTTACAATCCGGGAGGCTAATTGGCAACCTTAATTAAATAGTTAAAGTGCGACGTGCCTTCTGGTACGTCGCACTTTTTGTATGGAGGCTAGTAGTGTCAGGCACGGGCAAAATGGCCTAGTACAGGTCGGCGTAATAGGTAGAGGAATATCTTGTACCCCGTACCAGACATTTTAGGACAGGTATTATGGCGACAGAAGAACAATCTGTGGAAACAAGCGCAATCAGGCAAAGATTACAAAATGCCTGGCGGGCGCTAAGCGTGCCACTTTTGTCAATCGTGCTGGCACTTCTCATTGGCGGGATAATTTTATGGGCGGCCGGTTTCAATCCACTTGGTGGCTATGCAGCTTTATTTAAAGGCGCATTTGGCAGCCCGGCAGCATTCCAACGCACACTTGAAAAAGCAACCCCCCTCATTTTTAGCGGTTTGGCGGTTGCTTTTGCATTTAAGGCGGGTCTTTTTAATATCGGTGGTCAAGGACAGTTGTTGATGGGCGCGATTTTTGCCGCTTATCTGGGGTTTGCACTGCAAGGTCTGCCCTGGTTTATTCATATGCCAATCGCATTGATCGGCGGTAGTTTAGCTGGTGCAGCATGGGCGGGTATTGCAGGTGTCTTGAAAGCATACACAGGGGCACATGAAGTCATCACCACAATCATGCTCAACTATATTGCTGGCAATTTGACCGACTTTCTGGCCAATGGTCCCTGGAAAGATGAGGGCATCATCACACGAACCCCTAAGGTTTTGGAATCGGCCGTTATTCCCACATGGGGGTTTGTACCGGCAGGCTTCTTACTGGCTTGTCTGATGGCCTGGTTGGTATA
>CAYGMR010000138.1:5157-11713 GCA_964350725.1 uncultured Ardenticatenaceae bacterium
ATGGGGCTACGCGATTCGGACGACAGGTATGAATGCGAATGCTGCACTTTATGCCGTCATCAAGGTCAGCCGCGTGATTATCATGACAATGGTTATCAGCGGTTTTCTGGCCGGTATGGGCGGTGCTGTCGAAACATTAGGTGTTGTCGGCCGTTTCCAACCTGGATTTAATGCGGGTCTCGGTTTTGAAGGCATCACCGTGGCCTTACTAGCCAAAACGAATCCGTTAGGCGTGATTCCAGCCGCCATCTTAATTGGGGCGATGCAGGCCGGCGGCAACCAAATGCAATTTGATGCCGGTGTCCGCTTCCAAATCATTGATGTTATTCTAGGCTTGATGCTCTTCTTTGTCTCGGCAGACGTGATAGTACGTAAAATTCTCGGCGCGCGCGCTGTGGATGACGACAAAGTTACGCTTAGCACAGGCTGGGGCAGTTAAGGAGGATCTGAAATGGCAGCAACAAATGCTTCAACACAGGATAAATCAGGCTTCCAACTTACCTCAAGAATGATTTGGGGAATTGTAGCCGTGATACTTTTTGTGGTCGCGATTGTATATTATATAACGAACCCACAGCAGGCAACGGCCGTCTATGCCCAAACCCTGCGCCAATCGACACCCCTCGTCTTGGGGGCTTTATGCGGATTGGTTGGTGAGCGTAGTGGTGTGATCAACATCGGCATTGAAGGTCAAATGCTGATGGGTGCTTTCCTTGCTTTTCTGGCCAATGTTTTTATTGGCAATCTTTTCATTGCTGTTTTGGTTGGTATAGCAGCTGGCATGCTTTTGGGTTTATTTTTATCTTGGATGTCAGTGACACTGAAGATCGACCAGATAATCGGCGGTACTGTAATCAATGTGCTGGCGCTGGGTCTGACAAGCTTCTTCTATATCGCCGGCTTGACCACCAAAGGCAAATTGCAGTTGATTCCATTGGGTTTCTTGGCCGACATTCCATTGATTGGTCCCGTATTATTTAACAATGCACCGCTCACCTACCTCACCATAATCCTCGTATTTTTTCTCCAATTCGCCCTATTTCGCACAGTTTGGGGCTTGCGCACCCGTGCGGTCGGTGAACATCCCAGCGCAGCCGATACAGTCGGCATCAGTGTGCCAAAGTTACGCTATCTCAATGTGACCCTGGCAGGCGGCTTAGCCGGTCTGGCCGGTGCTTATCTGACCCTCGAAGCTGTGGGATCATTTGAACGTGGCATGACCAACGGCCGTGGCTTTGTTGCTTTGGCGGTCATGCTCTTTGGCAAATACACGCCGTTTGGATCATGGGGTGCAGCCTTGTTATTCGGCTTTGCGTCAGCGGTTCAGACCCAATTCCAATTCATGGGCTTGGATTTCATTCCCCACCAGTTCATCGGCATGTTGCCCTATGTTGTGACAATCGTTGTATTGGCTGGCTTTATGGGTCGTACACGCGTACCGGCAGCCGTCGGTAAACCATACGAGACAGAATAATTAGCGAGGAGGCAAAAAATGAATCGTGTAGATAAATCAACATTGGTGCTCCAAGCTAAAGGGATTACCAAACGGTTCCCTGGTGTAATTGCAAATGACAAGGTCGACCTTGATCTCTATAAAGGCGAAATTCTGGCTTTGTTAGGCGAAAATGGGGCTGGCAAAAGCACTTTGATGAACATGCTCTATGGGCTTTATCATCCTGACGAAGGCGAGATTTGGCTCAAAGGCGAAAAGGTCGAACTAAAAAATCCGCGCGATGCAATTGATCGCGGTGTCGGCATGGTGCATCAGCATTTTCAACTTGTGCCTGTGATGACTGTGGCCGAGAATGTGATGCTGGGTTCAGAAATCACAAAAGGTGCCGGCATTCTGTCGCGCAGCGAAGCGGAAAAGCGTGTGACAGAGCTTTCCGAGCAATATGGATTAGAAGTGGACCCGGCAGCCGTTGTCGAGGATTTACCCGTAGGCACACAGCAGCGTGTCGAAATCATTAAGGCATTGTACCGCAATGCCGACATATTGATCCTTGATGAACCAACGGCCGTTCTCACACCCCAAGAAGCGAATGAACTTTTCCGTATTATGCGTGATTTGGCCGAACAGGGTGTATCAATCATTTTCATCACGCATAAATTGAAAGAAGTATTGGCAATTGCCGACTTCATCGGCGTGCTGCGGCGTGGCAAACTCGTGGGTACTGCCTTGCCATCTGAATCCACCGAAACCAGCATGGCTGAGATGATGGTCGGACGAAATGTCATCTTAAAAGTCGAGAAAGAGGAATCGCATCCAAAAGATGTGATTCTGCGCGTGGAAAACTTGCAAGCAAAAGATGACCGTGACCAATTAATTTTGCGTGGTGTTGATCTGGAAGTGCGTGCCGGTGAAATTGTGGGAATCGCGGGTGTGCAGGGCAATGGACAGCGCGAATTGGTTGAAGTTTTAACTGGTTTACGTCCTGCTGAAGACGGCCGTTACTGGTTAGAAGACCTGGAATGTACCGGCATGAGTCCACGGCAGATCACCGAATTGGGTGTGGCCCATATCCCCGAAGACCGCGAAAAACATGGTCTTGTGATGCCCTATTCACTCGCCGACAATATGGTATTGAACAATTATTACCAACCACCCTATGCCAAAGGTGTGGTTATGAATGATACGGCCATTGTGGAGCATGGCGAGGCGTTAATTGAAAAATATGACGTGCGTACACCCAGTGTCCACACCCATGCAGGCGCCTTGTCCGGTGGTAACAAACAAAAGGTGATTGTGGCGCGAGAATTTTCGCGGCCAACTAAATTGTTAATCGCGGCGCAACCCACGCGCGGTATCGATGTGGGTTCAATTGAGTTTATCCACAACCAGATCGTGATGCAGCGTGACAATGGCGTGGCGGTGCTGGTTGTATCAGCCGAACTGGATGAGGTCTTGAGTTTGGCAGATCGCGTCGTGGTGATGTTCCATGGCAAAATTGTGGCCAACCTCAGCAGTGAAGAAGCCACGCGTGAACGGGTTGGCTTGTTAATGGCTGGTTCAGACATCTAAAAACGATAAAACCAAGATAAAAAGCGCACATAGAGTTTTTTTATGTGCGCTTTTTTTGCGGGAATTTGCCAATTATTTTAGATCGGGAATGATAAATTTATCATCTATCGGCACACCATTGGTTTCTAAAACGGGCAAGCGACGTAGGTTGGCGAGCAGATACCAACCAATTTGCAGGCGATAGGGGCCGGGTGGCAGGTCGCCGCCGATTTGCACGAGGTAGGGATCATTGATCGTTTCACCGGGTGTCCATTGGCTGGTGGGATGGGTGCCTTGCAGCGGCCACGCATCCACTTGGCCGACGATTTGGTCATTGGGGTCCAGAATCTGGATGAAAACTGTGTAATCTTCGGCGATAGGTGCCAGGCTTTGCCAGGTAAGGTTGACGGGAAATTGAGCGCCAGGTTGTAACTGTTTTTCCGGCAGGTCAACATCCAACAGCGCGATTTTGTCTTCGAAATTGATAGCACCTTCTGGCAGCGGCACGCCGCTCACAACAACCGTGCCTAAACGGCAACCAGCTGTGGCACGCTCCATCCAACCACACACCATACCCGCATGGGGGTCACGGGCGATGAGTTGATATTCACCATTTTCGACATTTGTGGCAACTTCTGCGGAATATGTAAACGGCCGTTTCGCCCCCACAAAACCATCAAAATCAACCTTTGCCAACTCTGCATCCACTGACACAAGCGCCAAATCAAGGGCTGTTGGATCACCAAACCCAGTCAATATTACTGGCAATGGCGTCTGCGGGCGCACCTGTGCAGGAAAATCTGCACCACTTAACAGCCAACGGCCGTTTTGCGCACGCAAAGGGGTCGAGGTTGAAAAATCAGTGGTTGGGGGCAGGGTTACGGCCGTAATCGTCCGCCAATCCAACTCATCTGCAGCCGTAAATGGCGACGCAAGCGCAACTTGCAAATCCAATTCTTCTGTTTCTGTCAGGATCGGACGTGGTAACAAATGATAATCGACCACAATTTCCCCGGCATCCCAGGCGACTGTCGGATAATAATTAGCAGCAGGATGTTGTCCGGCGGGATTGATGGGTGGTTGATCTGCCCAACGCAGATAAACATGTAGAGTTTCATCAACGGCTTCGGGAGCTTGCCAATAGAGCGTGACGGCCGTTGCTATAGGATCAGCAGCAGCTGCGGTTTCAAGTTCATAACCAAGCAGGTGGATGTTGTCGAAGTTGATGGGGATAGGAACGGCCGTATCCGGCAATGTCACGATTGGCTCCTGACTAACTTCAAGCAGCGGACCAAACGACCGCAAATGATACACCCCTTCCAAACCGGGTAAAAAACGTGCTAAATAAACAGATTGCCCTGCGGCCAGGCGCGTATCCAATTCAGCCCGATAAGCAGCTTCATCTGGCAGCACCATGATATCGAGGTCGGGACGCACGCCCTCGGCTTGCTGTAAATAATAAAGTGGCGCGATTTTTTCGCTGTCGGCGAGAATAGCGGCACCTTGTGTAAGCGGCAGATCCAACACCGCTTGCCCCCAGGTCGTCAACCCATCTTCACCAGCACGCTCAACTAAAGGCCAATTGGCAACGGCCGTTACCAACACAAGCAAAGCAGCCAACAAGAGCGTTGTGTTTTCAACCCAAACGGGCAAATCGTTTTTGCATAAAGCAGTGATTATGGTCAGCATGCCAGCAATGCCAGCCGCCCACCAGATCGCCATCACAACGTGCGCAGCGGTTAGAAAGACAGCCAAATCAGGGACATAATAGTTAAGCGCATAAAATGTGAAACCAAGCCAAGTTACGAGCAGCACAACGGCCACACGCCAGTTGCGCCAAAAGGCATAGATCGCGCCACAAACAATGACGAATAGATTGAGCCAGCCCCAATTGCCCAGGAATAAGCGCGCGACCACGCTGTAACGCAGCGGATCACGCAGCCAAGCCATGAGCTGCAGCGCATTTTGGAAACGGCCGCCAATCACCCATTCGACAAAACGCCCCACGCCCATCGGTTCATGATTAACGGCCGTCCAGCGCAGCGGCAAATAGAGATACAAAAGCAAAGGGACAACAAAGGCAAGGGCGACTTTTGACACTAAAATAAAATTGGCGCGCGCCCCCTGCCGTCTTAACTGTGGCCAACAAGCCAGCAAAATCGTCAGGACTGCTGGAGGTAACAAAAATACAGTCGTTAAATGATTGGTCAAGCCAAGCCCAATTATAAATGCCAGGGCAACGGCCGTATGCGTACAGTTTTTCAGCCGCTGAGGATATGCAGAAGATTCAGAATTCTGTGATCTATCATCCCCAACCAACAAACGCAGCATCAAAAATAGTGCCAATGCAGCGAAGAGTGCATGTAAGCTGTATACTTCGGCTTCAATTGCTTGGCTCCAAAAAATCGGCGTGACACCTAAAGTGACGGCCCCCAACAAAGCCGGTAGGGGGCGTTTGAGCCATTTGAAGGCAGTTAGAAAAATCAGGCTGACAGCAATCAGGGCATATACGGCCGTGCCCATATTCAAACGCCAGGCTACCGACCCCCACGGCAAAAGCAGCGTCCACAACTTCCCCAACAACAAATAAAGTGGATAGCCAGTCGGATGCGCAATACCTAACTGCGGTGCGACAACCTGAAATTCAAAGGTGTCGGCGCGGCCAACGGTTTGCGGCATACTGAACAGGTACAAAGGCAGTAAGAGCGCCACGGCAAACAAAATACCAACCCAATGCCATGAACGAGATTTTATAAACTGATTGGTGATAAATACGGCCGTTAACCAAACTGAGAATCCGAAAATAATGCGACTGCGTTCTAAATCAACTTGTGCATCAAAAAGATACACAAGATTCAGCAACAAGGGTAAAAAGATGCTTGCAGAAAGTTGCGGGCGGCGGTTCTGTATGCCACGCCAGATTAACAAACCAATGCAAGAGATGCTAAGCGCAATAATGATGACAGGCAACGGCCGTGCCAACCACAAAACCTGCGGAAACAATCCCTCATACAATAAGCGCGTGAGTGCCAGCCCAGCTGCCAGCCAGGATATCCCCACACAAACTATTTGTGCCCAATTACCAAATCGAACAGAAGGTACATGTAGTGTAGTCACACACCTAATTGTACCCACCCTGGCAAAAAAACCATGCGAAGTAACTTTCTCTTCCCTAAGGACACAGATAAAGGCTAAATTTCGCTCATTTAGTATTCAGCCGAGCTCACACCATAGTCTGTGAGATCTGTGACCTATTTTTCTTTTTCCGCAAGTACCTAGCGAAAACCAGCAAAGACCACTAAAATTCAATCTTGACGATTCAGCATATAATTATCTCTTGATTGTCAACCTCGCCATAGTCAGTATCCATATGTTTGGATTCCTGCCTATGTAGGAATAACAGTCAAGGTAAAATTCAAGAAGGAAGCAGTATGACAAAAACAAAAACCCCACCCGAAGATTTGAGATTTGAAACACTAGTCGTCCATGCTGGCATGGAACCCGATCCGACCACTGGCGCGATTATCACCCCCATCTATCAAACTTCTACCTATG
>CAYGMR010000139.1:0-2504 GCA_964350725.1 uncultured Ardenticatenaceae bacterium
AAATCGCCGCCTTTTTTGTCGTTGAAGAGACTACCAGTGAAACTTTGTCATTAGAAGTTGTGCCCGTTGATCAAGTTACTCCCCATGAACAGATCGATGATAAACGCGTAGCAAGGCTCATGCGCCGTCTTGAGGAAGAAGGTAGACTTGTCAACCCGCCTATCACAACATATTGGAAAGGGCGCTATGTTATTTTAGATGGTGCTACGCGCTTCACATCCTTTAAACGGCTCGGCTACCCCCATGTTATCGTGCAGGTTGTGCGCTCTGAGCAATCTGGCTTTGAGTTACACACTTGGTACCATGCTATTTCACATGAAAGTGCCGATTTTGCAGATTTAGTCAGCCAGTTAGAATTAATTGAAGGTTTAGAACTGAGTACGCTGAACCAATCAGAAATCCCTGATATTTTGCAACGGCCGCATGTGCTGTGTTATTTCGTGAATCGCCATAATCAAGCTTTGTTGGCTAAAATAGTGCCTGGCGTTGACAAATTGGCCGTTATGAATGCGCTAGTCAATACGTATAATGCTTGGGGCAATGTTGAACGCACCCTGCTCACCGATATGCCACGGTTGCTCGCGCAGTTTCCTCAAATGCAAGCAGTCGCCATCTATCCGCAATTCACTCCTGAAGAAGTATTTGATGCCGCCAGTCGTGGTGATTTCCTACCGGCTGGCCTCACCCGCTTTGTTATTCCTGGTCGCATTTTGCGCCTGAATGCAGACCTGGCACGCATGAAAAAAGAGGAGCCGCTATCGGTCAAACAAGCATGGTTTAATCAATTCTTAGCCGAAAAACTGACCCGCAGCCGTTTGCGTTATTATCAAGAACCGGTTGTGCTTCTGGATGATTAACATTGGTAGGGGCGGGACAGGCAGGCAAAAATGCTCGCCATGCAGAAATGTCTCGTCTCCCGCCTGTCTCGCCCATATCCTTTGCACGCACGGGCGAGATGATGCGGAGAAAACGGTTTATGGTTTCGATTAAACCATGCCGCATCATCCCGTCCCTACTTTGATCATTTGTCATGGAAATTATTGAGTTATTAGACTGGTCGTTTCCTCAAAAAATAGATATTCCGGTCATTGTAGTAAATAGCTCCAATGCTTTTGTGCCGGCCAGCGAATTGCCGCTGGCGTTTAAGCCTGGTGACCACACGCATATGCTGAATTCATTGGGCATGACGGCCAAAATACCACCTCCGACACCGCTTTTGCCGGGTAAACCGACGCGATAAGCAAAATCACCCACCGAATCATAGGTGCCACAAGTTAACATCAGCGAATTGATATATTTGGCTTGATTGGATGTCACGATGACTTCATTATTCCACGGTAGTTTGCCACCGTTTGCCAGATAAGTTCCCGCACGAGCGACTTCGATGCAGTTCATCGCCAGCGAACAATGATGGAAATAGGCATCAAGCACGCTGTTGGTGTCATTGTTGAGGTTGCCAAAACTTTTTAGAAAATAGCCCAATGCCGCATTGCGAAAGCCAGTTTCGCGCTCAGAATGGGCGACGGCATGGTCGAAATCAATTGCTGCCTGCTTGCACAGCTTATGCATGAAGTCGAGCACACTTTGGCGTGCATTGCCGCGATGTGAGAGGATGATGTCAGTGACGACCAACGCGCCCGCATTGATGAACGGGTTACGTGGAATGCCGTTTTCATATTCAAGTTGCACGAGCGAATTAAAGGCTGTTCCGGAAGGTTCGCGCCCGATACGCTGCCAGAGGGTATCCCCTTCAAGCTGCATCGCCATTGTTAATGTGAAGACTTTGGAGATGCTTTGGATGGAAAACTTTTCGGCGGCATCTCCAATTCGGAAAAGTTCGCCTTCGATTGTTTGCACCGCCATGCCAAACTTGCGGGGAGAAATATGGGCTAGTTCGGGAATGTAATCGGCGACTTTGCCTTGTGTCAACAACGGTTTGACTTTAGCATAGATTTCTGCCAGTATTGTGGGGTAGTTCATGCAATTTAGTATACTAGCAAATGCCAGTTTGCAAACGGCCGTTGTACGAAAAAGGGCAACTACCCGAGCTTTCCCGCTCGCAGCCGGTCTCCTGACCGCGCCACAACCAGTTACGATAAAGGAAATAAAATGACAGATTTTTATGCTGACTCCAAAAACGTTGAAGATTATATTAAAATGGCAGAAGGTTATGATGGCAAAGAATTGATTCTGCTTTTGGACCCATATGTACCGGAAGGCGCAGCCGTGTTGGAATTAGGCATGGGCCCTGGCGTTGATTTGGACATATTGAGCCAAAGGTATCAAGTCACTGGCTCGGATCGCTCACCCATCTTTTTGGAGCGTTATCGTCAGAAAAATGAAAATGCCGATTTGTTGCTACTCGATGCCGTTACATTGGAAACAGAGCGTCGCTTTGATGCAATTTATTCCAACAAAGTGCTCCACCATCTTACGCGTAATGAATTAAAAGAATCATTGCGTAACCAACTGAATATCTTGAATAAAAATGGTGTTGTCCTGCA
>CAYGMR010000139.1:2514-6768 GCA_964350725.1 uncultured Ardenticatenaceae bacterium
TTTTGGTATGGTGATGAAGATGAAGAAATTCATGGCATGCGCTTCTCTTATTATAATGAACAATCTTTGCGTGCCATTGTTGGCAAAGAATATGAAATATTGGCGTTAGCTAGATATAGCGAGATGGCAGAGAATGATTCTCTTTACTTTGTCATGAGAAAAAAGAATCCAAACCAATAGATTGATTTTGAGGATTTATGAAAACCCACAAACAATTTCTGTGCGCATTTTTGTTAATATTTAGTTTGTTTTTATCGACTGCTTGTCGAACTACAGACGTTCCGGATACAAGTGAATCACTGTCGATTCAATCAACTGAAGTATCCCCAGAAAACACGGCCGTTCCGCCCACCATCGCCCCTGAAGACACGGCCGTGCCTGAAGTCGCCCCCAATAAACCCCAATCAACATGGACAGCCAATGAAGTCAGCATCCCGGTTGCCGATGGCCTAGAAATTGCGGGCACATTGACCTTGCCAGACGCTGGTGAACCCGTACCGACCATCATCCTGCTGCATATGTTAGGTGGCGATCATTCTGATTGGGACAAAAATGAGTTGCAAACTGAGTTGAATACAAATGGATTTGGCACACTTGCTGTTGATTTACGTGGACATGGGGCTACTGGCGGTGCGGCAGATTGGGAAGCAGCTGAAACCGATTTGCAAGTTGTTTGGCAATTTTTACGCGATCATCCTGGGGTAGACGGGCAGGCAACGGCCGTTGTTGGTGCTAGCATTGGCGCCAATTTGGGTTTGCGTTTGGCGGCCAACGTGCCCCAAATCGATACGGCCGTTTTGCTTTCACCCGGTTTTGATTATCAAGAAGTGACCACCGAAGATGCCCTCGAAAATTATGGAGAACGGCCGTTGTTTTATGTTGCCGGGGAGGGCGATACATATGCAGCCGGTTCAACGCGGGTGTTATTTGGTCAGACAACTGGCCCCAAACAAATTGAGCTGTTAGAAAATGCGGATCATGGCACAAACATGTTAATCGCCAATCCAGCCCTGGTGGAATTGGTTGTCGCCTGGCTTGATGAGCATGTAGCCACAGGTGATCCGGATGTATCAACGTCTGATGCTGGTCAATCTGTGTTTATTGAACGCCCAGACCTCATCGAATTGCAGGGAACCTTGTTTGGGGATGGTTCAAAGGCCGTTGTGTTTGCCAATATGAATGACAATATTTCGCAGCCGTGGACAGAAACGGCCGTTGCGCTCGCCGATGCTGGTTATATGGCACTGACCTTTGATTACCGCGCTGGCGAGCGTGCCTTTATGGATGAACGTGATGACGATTTGCTGGCCGCCATTCAATATGCCATCGACCAGGGTGCAGAAGAAATAGTTGTGATTGGCGCTAGTATTGGCGGTGCAGCCACCATCAAAGCTGTCTCTGCCCATCCAGATTTGCCAATAGCGGGCATTATCGTGATTGCCGCCCCCAGTGCCTTGGGTGATGAGGCTATCACTGCAGAGGACCTTGCTGCCATTCAAGTGCCCCAGCTTTATATGACATCTGAGAATGACCACCAGGGTTTAGATGCTTCTGTGGAACGCCTTTATGCAATGGCGGCAGATCCCAAAGCATGGCAGACAGTGCCAGGCAGTGCACACGGAACTGAAATCTTCGCTACTGCCGAAGGCGCATTATTGCAAACAGCAATTATTGATTTTGTGAACCAAACTATGCCAAAATAGTTTGGTGCGCAGTAATATCATAGACACAGGGGTATTATGGGGGAAAGTGGATGTGTGGAACGGCCGTTGCCTCCCACGCTTGTCATTTGTCACACAGTCGTTTTCTTTGAGTGCATTCAGTAGCTGCTCTTCGGGGCAACGAGGGACAACACCTGCGGCGCATGCTTTATCAGGCCAAAGGTGATGTAGACCTGGCTGATGGTGGAGAGGAGACGTGTGCGTTCGACCATGTTTATTTCCTTCCACAGCATACCGACGCCAATGCGCATGAACTGTGAGCCTCTTTTAAACAGGCCAAGGTTAAAATATTGTATGGCGTTGATTGTGATCGCACGACCGACTATAAGCCGGCTGCCCATTTGCATAGCCAACTCTTCAAGCACATCGCGACACTGCTGCGTCGTGGGATTATCGCCTTCAAGCAGGCGCAGCTCGTAAGTGGCAGTTACCACAGCGGGATAGAGGTCAAGCTCCAAGGCCTTGATCCGCGCAAATTCAAACTGTTCACGTGCGGCCGTTTCGAGGCCCTCGCCACGCAGAGCAATGCCCAGAAAACAGCGGAAAATTGGCACCATATAGGCATCGGGGCCTATTCGTTCCAGAGCACTCTCAAAAATTGCGCAAGAACCGGCAAAATCGCCCTTTGTGAAGCACGCGACACCTGTGGTCTGGGCAGCAATGATATCTGCTGCCTTTGTTAAATGGGGGCCAACGACCTCTTTGAATTTTTGAATAATTTCCGCAGTGGTAGCCCTTTGATCAAGGGCATAGTCGGCCGTGAAGAGAATCACGCGGGCATACGCACCAGCCCTGCTTTGTTTGGCATCGACACCTAAATCTTCAAGCGCCTGCAGTGAGCGCTGTGCCAGCTTGACTGAACGCGGAATTTCGAAGAGACGCGCTGCGAAAACAGATTCAGCTTCATCTAAGCGCGCTTGCATACGCTGTGCTTCTGGGGGGACTAGTTTGCGAGTGGTCTCAAAGAAAGCTCGGCCGCGGCCCCAAGTGCCGCGTGCATCGAAAAAAACCACGATATCCCAACACGACTCCATAAGCTCGTAACGACGACGTTTTGTTGCCAACCCCCAGGCGCGCTCAATGTGCTGCCATTCGCTCTGCAAGTTCTGCAACTGTTTGATGTTGAACGTTTGACTGAGTAGGCTAGTCTGCTCAGCAACCCAAGCTAAAGTAACCTCTAAAAAGCGATCTTCCAACTGCTCGCTGGCATATCCTGCACGTGCGGCTTGTTGGGAAAGAAACTGGCGCACCAGTCTGTGAATCATCAGCCGTGAACCGGAACTGCGCATGATAAAGGAAGCCTGGATCAAACGTCTGAGCACGACGGGTTGGCATTCAGCCACGGCAAGAGCTGCCCCGGGTGTGAATGTGCCGCGTAGGACACTTAACTGTATGGCAGCCTTTTGTTCCTCTGTAGAGAGCATCTGCCAGGAATAATCGAATACGGCCCAGAGACTCTGCTGGCGCTGTGGACGGTCAGCTGCACCGTGCCAGACAACCTGTAAATCGTTGCGCAAGTGGGCGAGAATCTGTGCCGGGTTAAGGAGATCGCTCCAGGATGCTGCCAACTCGATAGCCAATGGCAAACCATCAACCTGGCTGCAAAGAGCGATGATATCTTCTGCTTCTCGTGTCGATGGCTGGTAGCCGGGGAGTCGGCGTTGCGCTGTCTGTATGTACAATTGGTAAGCGGCCGATTCCTGTCCCTGCTCATAGGATAGGCCACCGATGGTACATAAATGCTCGGCCTGTAGATCGAGCGCCTGGCGGCTGGTGGCCAGCAGGCTAAGCCGCTGTGTATTGGTGAGGAGATTGTTGATTTCGGCCGTTAAGAATAGCAAATGCTCAAAGTTATCCAGCATCAGCAAGATTTGTTTATTGTTTAGATAGTTTTGGACGAGCTGCTGTGGCGAATCGAGGCCATCGTTTGGGATATCTAACCCGTTGAGAATCGCTTCCCAGAAACCCTCAACATCACTCACATTGTCTAGGGGCACAAAGTAAACACCATGATCAAACCAGTCAACGAGTGAATGTGCGGCTTCCAGAGAGAGACGTGTTTTGCCCACGCCGCCCAGACCGGTTACAGTGACCAGACGCGCATCAGGTCGCTTGATCAATGTGGCTAACAGTTCGCGTATCTCACTGCGGCCCAGAAAAGGGGTAGTCGCTGCCGGTAGATTTTGTTGAACTGGTAAAGTGGCGCTTCTCTGACCTAAAAGCGTGTCCGGTGCGAGCTGCCAATCCACAAGCAATTCCGCAGGCAGCGGCTTTTTCTGTTGTTTTAGACTGGAAAGGGAAGGGTGTCCCGCCGATTCCAACAGTCTATCGGTATCTTGTGCTGGCAGCTTAAGGGCTTGGGCCACCCGCAAAATTGGTTCTATGTTGCGTGGATGCAGCGTAACTCCGTAGAGCCAGTTCTCCAGTGTGCGCCGGGAAACACCCGAAAGACGGGCCAACCGTCTCACGCTTGTATCAGTTTCCACCAATACACGTTCGAATTCCTCTGCGAATAATCTCTGATCTTCAACCA
>CAYGMR010000139.1:6778-11713 GCA_964350725.1 uncultured Ardenticatenaceae bacterium
GATATCCCTTCTTTTCTTACTCGACTAGCGTAAGCTCACTTCTGCGATTTTACCAGAAATCAATTGGTGGCAAAATGCCACCAAAAACCTTGGTCGAACTATGGTACAGTGATTCAATATAAGTAAAGTGGGTTTCAGTTATGGTTTGGCTCTATAGTCAGGGTTGTTCCAGTCGTGATTTCTCTCTTCTTTGCTTTTTGCAATCTCGATAGGCAATCGGTTTATCTCCTTTCTTGGCAAAAAAACAGATGTCAACAAGAATCAATTTGGATAAATTCTAACGGTTTGCAATGGTTTCATATTCTCTTGCTACGCTTTCCAGGCCACCATCTCAACTCCACCTACGTTTAATTTATTCGATCAAGAGGTGACTTTGTGTTGCTGAAAATTGGGAGCTGGGATTTGGCAGTCGCTGTTGTGCAACAAAGACTATGTGATCTCGGTTTTGACATCACCGCCGATGGCATATTCGGGCCAGAAACGGAAAGCGTCATACGATCATTCCAGTCTCAGGAGGGGATTGGTAAGGATGACAAGGGGGAATCAGAGATGCTGTGCGCTTTGGGCTTGGAACCCGATCTTTTGCAAAAAACGTTGGCGGCATGGCAGCAGTTAGCCAACTTTAGACCCCCGCTTAAAATTCAAAAATTGATTCGCGATAAGGGAGTCAATTGGTATGTCCATCGTATTGAGCAAGGGCACGGTGACATAAACCTGGATTTTTACCCTGTTAAAGTCAATAAATTGCCAGTCGTCCACGGTAAAAAAGCAACGGCCGCCAAGCTTTTATCAACTATTCGTAGATCCTTCAACCAATTTGTAGATTCGTCAATTGCTGCGTTTGAGCCTTATGATCCAGACGATCAACCGCTCTGGACACATAGTAATCCATTTGGTGCTGTACTGCACATTGATATAAATATTCCTGGTCTGAATGTGAAAAATGGGGCAGTCGTCGTGGCAAACGCTGCGCACACAGATTGGGTATTCTCTACGATCTGGACGGTTGATGATACCAGCCATCCCGTAAGCGGTGCCCGACAGTTTGGATATCTAGAGCAAACAAATGACGCGCATATTTTTTACACACGCGCCGCAAACCGAATTACCAGTGATGCACTTAAGCGCGAATCAGAACGAGTCTTTGATACGGCCGATAAATTATGGCGCACTTTTCAAAAACGCATGGCTCATTATGTCAATCAAAATGGCGGGCAGGCACAAGTATTGCCACAAGCAACAATCAGTCAGCGCCATGATTGGGATACTTTTAGAAGTGAGCTTTACGCGCCGCGCATTGAATGGTTGCCTTAGATCAGTCAAAGGGTTCTATTTGGGCTTCGTATTCTATTGTGTTATTTTTGCTATGTATTGGGTTTGTCGTGCAACGGCCGTTAAAATGATGTTGCGGTAGATTTTGCCAGTATATTACAGCTTTGCGGATCATCTTTTAGCAAATCAACAATACCCAGCTTGGCTGCAACATAGATCGCTTGCGAGGTCCAATAGCCGATTATCATTTGCATTAGTGCTGATCTTGATTGTGTATCACTCACGTTGAGGAGATCATCTTGTGTTGACATACTCATCCCTCCTTCGTTGCTAATTTAGCCATACGCTATTTGAAACAGCCCCTTCATTGCTAAGAAATTTGTTTAGTAGCTGTAACCCTCTTTTCCAAGGACTGTTCAATGCAATCGTGACAAGGTGATGACTGGAAAGACCCGATCTGTTTTTTGTTGGTACTCAGCATAGGTAGGATAACTTGCTAGCACCTTGGCGAAAATTTCCGTGCGATCGGGTTCATCGGCAACTGTCGCCAACGCGTCAAACTTCTCATTCCCAAGCTCGACGCTGACTCTGGGATTTGCTAGGACATTATAATACCAATCGGGATTGGTCGGCCTACCTTGTTTAGAAGCAACAATTACAATCCTGTCCCCATCAGGTAAGCAAGCCAGTGGGTTGATGCGCGGCTTTCCGCTCTTTGCTCCTGTGGTATGTAAAAGGAGTAAGGTGGCATTTGGATAGTATGCTTCTACTTTTCCATCATTGTTCCGGAATATTTCGATAACTTTTTGGTTCCACTCATTTGGACCACTCATTGGATGTGCCTCCTGCTCTATAATAAATCATCATATACTATTATACATCACTCGAATTTTGATGGATAGGGCTATTGAAGGGTTATGTTGGCAGCAATATGGTTTCCATGTAGAGATTTTAAAGGAAAGTGTGGGGGAGGGGTAACGGCCGTAGACAGGCTCTCTTTTTCAGTTGTCGTTGAAACTGCGAATGGATTTCACGCTCTATTGCTCCTAGCCAGGCACAATTTGTAATCCGCTCTGGCCGGTCTCCTGACCGTGCCAGTCGAGGGCACGGTCAGGAGACCGGCCGTAGCTAGCATCTGTTTTGTTTTGCCAGACTATTGCTGCATTATACCCATCGGAAATTGGCTCACTTGTTGATTTGGAAACGGATAGGAAGCTTAATATCAGTGTCCGTCTGCGTTAATCTGTTTCCTTTTTTACCTCATCATGAATAGCTCAAGGAGCTATCAGTCCTTGTGCCTTTATTTGCCGGTAGCGTTCGACTTGCTGTTCATAATCAAATGGGTAAGCACGGCTGGCGAGACCTGCTTCAACTTCTTGGCAGGCGTTTTGTACGTGCGTAATTAGCTCAGGTGGGTATTGCATCGCTTGCATGTTGTGCTCGAATTCCGCTTGATCCAGACGTTCCACCGCGTTGTCCATATGTACCCGATAGTCGAGGTCTAAATCAACCCACTGAACACCTGTGGCATGGGAGGTTATAGGCATGGCGATATTCACATAGATGCGGTTTGTGTGGCTTATCTGTTCGCAAATGTGCCAGACATTGTACCATTTATGCTTGAAATAGATCTCGAGTAGGCCGTCTGGTGCTGCAAACCAGGCCGATTTGCGATGATCGAAATATTTCAACCCCGGCAGGGAAAAGAGGGTGATGGATTCGGCCGTTTCTGCATACAAATAGGTCTCACATTCATCACGCAGAGATCCATCATATTTCTTGGATAATACGTTTATTTTTCTCATTTTAAGATTGACGATTTCCATTATTAAGTCCAAGCTATTCGTACTAACGATAAGGGTTTTTGTTTGCTACCATAAACATACACAAAATAATCCCATAGCGCCTGTCCACGCATCGTTTTGCATGTATACTTTCTTTATTGTGGTTGATTTATACAGGCTTTTAGATCAATCTGTAACTCGAATGATGAAAAATTAATCAAAGTGTACGCAGGGAGAAAATAACGATAATGAGCAACTATCCGACAAGTGGCTTAAGCGGGATCGCTCCAGCCCAGTTAGTTTGGTTTGCAGGTCATTGGCAAGGTCAATATGGTCAAGATGAAATTGAAGAGCATTGGTCACAGCTCGCAGGTGGCGCGCTCATGGCGATGTTTCGCTGGTTAAGAGAGGGTCAAGTTTGGTTTTATGAATTTATGACGATTGAGCAAGCTGACGCTCATGTTATGCTGCGCATCAAGCATTTTTATCCTGGCCTAAAAGGGTGGGAAGAAAAAGATGAGGCAACAGAATTTTTGTTGGTGGCGTTAGCCGACCGCGAGGCTGTGTTTATGCAGGTGCATAAGCCAGGAAACTGGTTGATCTATCGCCTAGAAAGCGCTAACAAATTGGTGGCTTATTTTGAAAAGGAAGGGGAAACGGCCGATCCAAGCACCTACTTCAATTATCGACGGCAGGGGTAAGGTCAAGCGGCATTAACTCGCTGGCGTCGCTTTGTTTTGGCGCAGCGACTTGCCCCAATTGACCCCTTTCATCAACAACCAGATTATCCCCGCCAGCATAAAGACAAAGGCATACTCGCCCAGCGGAATACGCAGCACCTCATTGACATTGGCCCAGCCGCGTGTGCTGTAAACGACAAAAATGCCGCCCAGGTAAATAGCCAAGAACAGCCAACGCTGCCACTTTTTTAAGCCCAACCCATGCATCTGCGTAACGATAAACAGACCAAAGAAGCCGAAAAAGAACATCGGCCACGCTTGTTGGTGCATCACAGCCACCATCGTACCGTGGAAGAGCACAGCCACTTCTAGAGTAATCATCCAAAATTTGTTTATATGGACACGGGTGAAAAAGAGGCTGCTTTGCAGCATGAGCAAGAACATATACAAAAAACCTAATACATGCTGCCCCTCCGCGACCATCGGATGGAACCAAAATGTGTAGATGATGGCCCAGGAAAAGAGATAGCCGTGGTACTTGCGCATGACGCGCCCTGTCTCTTTGAGGAAACCAGCTTTTTTGCCGAAGAACAGGCCCCGGCGCTTATTCTCCATGAGTAAAATCGCCACCAACATGATAATCACCGACCATTGCGAACTCCAAATGGGCGTGTCTTGCGCTAGGCCATCATACCAAACGTGGGTTTGGACGAGGTGCCAGGAGATAAAAAAGACATTGACGCCTAAAGCAACGATATTGACCGGGTGCAGGTTATTGGTATAGCGCAGCTTGTTTTTCTGCGCGTAGAAAATCAATCCCCAGATGGCAACCTGATGTAAGGTGTAGCTGCCCCAGGCGGAAAGGCGTGTCCAAAAGGTTGCGTTGGGTAACTGCCAATAATACCAACCACCACCCGTGTCCGGCAGGAGTTCAATGGCATGTAAACGGCCGCCTACAACCCAAATGAGCAGCGTAAACAAAAAACTGAAAAGTATACCCGCCCACAGTGCTTTTGTGCCTGAAATGGGGGAATTGGTTTGCTTTGATTGTTGGTCTGTTGCCAGCGAATTTATTGTACCCATAACTATGGTTATACCAGAAATTTTGCGGAAGTGACCAGACGCGCAATAAATTTAAATCAACTCGCTGTTATTGTCTATGCTTCCGGTATGCAGCCAAAGTCAAATTCAATCACTGC
>CAYGMR010000140.1:0-11634 GCA_964350725.1 uncultured Ardenticatenaceae bacterium
TTCGAAATGGGTCGCATGTTTCAAAATACAAGGCATATCATCTTCTTGCGTTGCATAATTTTGCCAGAGCGACTCCGTTATAGCGAAGGCTTCGTTGCGCCAGCGTTCTGCAAGGAGTTCGTCAGTTTCAGCAGCAGCGAGTTCTAACAAACCCGCAGCATACACAGCCGCGGCAGATGAATCTCGATAGGTGTTTGGGATGTCCAGGCTGTCATAATCCCAATAAGGCACTTTGTCTGCTGGCGCATTCGCGATGACATACGCGGCCAAACGCCGCGCCGTATATAGAAAAACAGGGTCGCTCGTGCGGCGATAGGTTTCGGCAAAACCATAAAGCGCCCATGCTTGACCGCGTGACCAGCAAGAAGCATGGCTGAGACCTTGCAGGGTTTCTGGGCGCAGATAGGCGCCTGTATCTGGATTGAAATCAGCGACATGCACAGAGGAATTATCCGGGCGAATGAGAACGAGGCGAGATGTGCGTGCATGACGGGCTGCGATGCGTGCATATTTCATATCCCCGCTTTGGCTGCTGGCCCAAAATAGCAGCGACAGGTTCATCATCAAGTCGATGTTAATCTGGCCACGTTGATATGGTGTTCCGTGAACTTTGCCCCATGCCAACAAATATTCGCCTCTTGGGTTCCAGCGCTGGGTGAAAGTTTCTGAGGCTATCATGGCATTTTCAAATAAGGATTCATCTCCGGTGGCGTAGGCCCCTAAAACATTGCTCAAATAGAAGATAAATCCTAAATCATGCGTACCCAAGGTTGTCTTGAGCCAGGCTACACGGTCAGTCCATTCGCGGGCGGCGGCTTCAAACTTCGGGTTTTTGGTATAGGCATAGGCCAACCAGAGCTGTCCTACCCAAAATCCATCAACCCAATTGCTAGAAAGCCGATTTTGATTGACTAACGTCCATGTTGAACCATGACAACGGTCAGGAAAATCTTCTAGCAGAGGAATGCTATTTTCAATTTTTGCGAGACTGAAATTTAAGGCATCCTGCCATAATTCGTTCATTATCCAGGTAGATTGCCTTCATGGGTGGCACCGAGACCAGTCCCAGTTACTAGGCCATCGGTTGTTCCTGGAACTACCCACTGCTCTTCTTCTTTGGCAATAGTTGGATCACCTATTACACCATCTTTAGCAGAGATAACACCAATGAGGTCATCGAGTTTGTCTTTGACAGCGACTTCAGTGATCGTCAGGCTATCTCCTGCAAAAACGAGTCCCAAGGCGACATTCTTGCCTTCTTCAAGTTTGGCTACGAGTTGGGCGCTTAAATCGGCAACGGCCGTACGTATTTCAGCATCACTGGCTTGCTTGCGTACAACATGGAGGAACTTATCACTAGTAGTCAAAGCAATAGCTGAACTGTTTGGTTTAAGCGCTACCCCTAATTGTTCCAGACTTTTATCCTTGAAACCCGCATCTCCATGTGCAGCGGCACCACCTATTATGGCACCAGCACCAGCGGCGGCGACGATACCAATTGGCCCGCCAAGTATGCCAATGACACCGCCAATCACTGCCCCAATCCCAGAACCTTTGCCGGTACTCATATCGGCTGTTTCATGGTAATGAACACCGCCATCCGCATCCTGGCGAATAAGCGCTGCATCCTCAAAGCGCACATACTTCAATTCTTTAGCTTCATTCAGTACCTTTAGCGCTTTTTCTCCGGATTCTTCTTTTGGAAAAGCCGCCACTAAAATACCCACACCTTCACTTGTTTGTTTTGTATCACTCATAGGTAAACCTCCACCAGTTGTATCCAGCAAGCATGTGGCAATTTGTTGCCCAATAATTTATTGGCCAATAATTTATTGGCCACTTCTCCCTTCCTGGAAATATTAGGTTGCACTTTTTATTTTCCTGGTAAGCCATTCCAAAAGGACAAAAACTAACACATAGAACAAGCCAAATAAAATGGGTTCGCCTGGAAGTGGCACTGCGTCAGCAGGCAAATCTCGGAGTCTGATGATGGCAGAATTGATGCCGACGTACATCATGGCAACAATGAACACAATGAAAATATTCTTAATCAGTTCGACAAAGTAATCACTCATACGCTGCCAATTTGTGTTTTCGCGTGGTGCTCGTGTTGGCATAATGTTGAATACCATTTTCAAGGAAGGATTGATGACAAATGCGTTAAATAAACCCATAATCAATCCTAAAAAAAACACAAAATCGATCAACGAATCCTGCCTGCCCAAATTTGTGCCCCAGCCAATGAAAAAATATACCGCGCCAGCTGCCCACCAACGAACAATTAGGGAGACAGTTCGATCAGTAAATATTTTTTGCCACCAATGTTGTTCTATCATGTTTAGAATTCGGCTGTCTTTAAATTCCCCCAACTCAACACAGGAAGAATGACTAAACCAACCGTATAAATAATGAGGGAAATGATCACTAACAACCAGCTGTTTCTTATATCTGCATCACTCATTGTTAAATTTTCTTGTGCGGCTACATCACCTTGCATTAAGTTTAAATAAATTAAACCAGAACCAATCACTAAGAAACTGGTGAATATGTAAAGCAAAATGCTTGAACGCTTATCTGCCAGATAAGCATTGAATGCTGTCGTTAGGCCAAAGATGATGAAAAAGAACAAATAGAACCCAATTTCAGGCACGAAGATTTTTGTGATCGCCAAGATATGAACCTGAGATAATGCTAATGTACCCAGCGCAGTGATCAACAAGAGAGCGGCTATAATTTTAATTATCAAATCTTTCATGATTTGCTTTCCTCCTGACGAATACGCTTCTCAGACTCAACATCGAAGAAATGTATTCGAGTCATGTCAATATAGATTGTAGTTGATTTTCCAACCAAATGTGCACAATCATCTTTCAGGTCGGCCACACATAGGGTGTCGCCTATCTGCAATTGCACCAAGGAATGGTCTCCTAGATATTCACTATTCATAACTTTAACTGTTTGCGCTTCAAACAAATCGTTTGGGTGCAAACTGAAATGCTCTGCCCTGATTCCCAATATAACATCCTGGTTTGCATAGCTGTCAGCCACGAAGGTTAGATCAGGTGGCACGGCCAGATCCATGCCTGATGAAACGAAACGGCCGTTTTCAATTCGTCCGGTAATAAAGGTCATGGGCGGTGTCCCAATGAACCCGCCCACAAAAACATTTTCCGGCCAATGATAAACTTCTAAGGGGGAGCCAATTTGCTGGACCCGTCCATCAGACATAACAACAATGCGGTCAGCCATCGTCATCGCTTCAACTTGATCATGCGTCACATAAATAAATGTAGTGCCCAAATCCTTATGCAGTCCAGCCAATTCTCGCCGGGACTGCACGCGCATTTTGGCATCAAGATTACTCAATGGTTCATCCATCAAAAATATATTTGATTGACTCACAATAGACCGACCAAGCGCCACACGCTGACGCTGTCCGCCAGATAAATTCTTGGGATAACGGTTCAACTCATTTTTCATTTGAACAACGTCTGCTGCTTTCATCACTTTTCGATGGATTTCATCTTTGGGTTGATTGCGTATGATCTGGCTAAACCCCATGTTCTGGTAGACAGACATATGCCCGTAAAGTGCGTAATTTTGAAAGACCATCGAAATATCACGATCCGCTGGAGCAACATCATTGATACGTTTGCCACCCAAAATCATATCTCCAGCCGTAATTGTTTCCAGACCGGCGATCATGCGTAACACTGTAGATTTCCCGCAGCCAGATGGACCCACAAGCACCACAAATTCGCCATGTTCAATTTCAATATTAAAGTCATAAACGGCCTGAACACCACCAGGGTAAATCTTGTCCATATTAGCTATTTTTAATTCCGCCATTGTGTACCTCTATTGCTGCAATGTTGACAAGTCAACATTATTCTCATGAATGTAATTTATTTTTTCTCGAGAGATTTTGATGCAGATAATTGAACCAACAAGCGCTGCTGCACTCGATACAATTAACAAAACAATCATTAAGAGTCGCAAGGAACCGGTTATTTCTGCAGGCATCCACAGTAAGCGTGCGAGCTGAAAAACAGCAAGACCGATTCCAGCGTACCCCCACGCAATCGCATAACTTTTTTGCTTGACAGCCATCAAAAAGGCAAATAACGACAAAGCTATATTTAGCGCCACTTCCAAACCCAACTGTACATTAACAAACATGTTATTTGTGTACACTATTGTAATGATTGTATTGCACAAGATGTAGAGCATAATCATCTGCTGACTACGGCCGTTTTCTTGGTAGAGTAATCTTTCATGCTCTTTCATACGATTAATCTCCTGACTAGTGGTTTTCCCTCTCTTAATCTTTGAACAAAAGCGGCAACTGCAACGACTATAAAAATGACCAAGAGGGCGATCAGAACCCAGTGCGTGGCAAATGCGGCATCAAAAACAAAGGTGGTGGGATCATAATTTTCTAAAGATGAAAAATCCATTTTTAGATAAGCGTTTTTATACTTTGGTAAGACATTGATCAAAGTCAACGATCTTGAAACCATAAAAGCGCCAACGCCCAACCCCACAAGCAAGCTGAACAAACCGGGACGGACTTTATGCAGTTCAAAGGCAAACAAGACAAAGCCCAATGCTACAAAAATAACGGCAATATTGAACGCCTCCTTGTTAAACACTTGTAGCAGTTCATAAAATTCAAACATCTCAAACGTACCGTCAAAAAACAAGATATAGTAAGATGTCATAAAGCCTAGATAAATGACAAACAATGCCAAGCTAACAATCCCTATTGCATAAACCAATAATGATTGTGATTTAAGTAGTGGATTTTTCATGATTCACCTCTCATTAAACGCCCTTACATTTTTTAGATAAAATGAAGTGTACCGAATCTATTTTACTGGAGTCTGGCGAATTCTAGACTTGTCAGGTTTCTTCCTCGAGTTGAATGTGAGTAAATTGTTCATAAAACCTGAAAGACTCTTCTTTGGTAAAATAAAAAACGCCAGTGTCCAGTAATTTAATGTAGAAAAGGGGAGAGAGGAGGTCTTCCTCTCTCCCTCAATGTGGTCGTTAACTATTCAGTCATACGTGCATAGGCATTACGGTAGACTTCAACGTAATCTTCTATGCCAGCATCAAGATATAGCTGTTTCAAGGCTTCAGGACTGTCAAGGGCTGTATCTGCACCAGTGATGTACAAGAAGATTTGATCAACCTGTTCTTCACCAACTGCCGATTGTCCCAACTTCGCCAAATCTTGTTCCGTCAAAGAAAAGACCGGCGGTACAAGGCGGAATATCGGATTCTCAGCCCCATAAGAAGACATAACAACATCCTCACCGATCCACAGCTCCCATGATTCTGGGCCACGATCCGTGGTCGTTTGCAGTTCAAAGCCGATTTCCTTCTGGTAGCCAATTGGAATTTGCGAACCGATGAAGTCTCGAAGATAACCAGACATATCACAGTTCTTTAACTCGCAAGAGCCATCGATCAACCATTGGTTGAACTTGGGATATTCGATGCCGTCAGCTGCCACATAGACCTCGCCCTCTTCCAAACCATAAGGTGGGCCGTAATTCTGCACCACATTCCCTTCCTCGGAGAAGAAGTAATCAAGGAGGGTGAGAGCAGCACTAATTTCCTCAGGTGAAGAAGTGGTAGAAACACCCCAGCCATCCGGCTTGATTACACGTGTATTCTCACTGTAATGGATAAACTCATCGGAGGAACCGACTGTTGTGAGCGGTGGCAGCATAGCCACCACATCTGGGTTAGAAGCGGTCGTAGACGCAATCCAGTCCAGAGTCATAAAGCCAAACTGTCTTTGACCAGGCTCATTATCCAGGGTATACATGAAATCACGGAAATTATCAGTCGTGCTCAGGTCTGCGAACTCAGAATGGATCAAACCCTCTGCATACATATCAGCAAGTCGATCTACCCCCTCCAGGAAGGCATCTTCAGCGTAGGAGAATTGCAGTTCGCCATTCTCATCCAGATAGAAACGAGCGGCATAAGAGTCAGACCCATGTACACGTTGGCCGCCAAAATAATTGATCAGGCGCAAGACATCCTCACGATAGCGCGAATAGCGTGTGAAGAACGGCGCGATCTCTGTATCAGGTACAACCTCTCCGGTTGTTACTTTGGAAAGCGTATTTGGCGACAACTCAATGACGCGCAAAAGAGCCACGAGTTCGTCTATGTCATACATTGCGCTTGCACCCATGTATAGATCGGATGGTTTTTCCAAATCAGGGTAGGTTTCAGCAATATAAGCCAGGAGCGTGTCTCGCGCCACATCGCGCGTTAATTCACCGCCAGCGGCAGCTTCGTTCTGCAGATCGGCCACATTGGTTGCGTTTCGCTCCCAGTAACCTTCGTATGCGGGGGTCAAGGTATGCGTTTCTTCTTCTAACGCTTCATCAGAATCAAGCAGAGAAGTTACCCATAATTCACGAGCAGGAAATACGCGTGCATAATTGCCCAACTCTGCAGCATAGGGAATAAAGTAGATGCCACCATCATAAGCAGTGATTGCTTTAGCGATATTGGGATTTTCTTTCAGGTAGGCCGCAAAGTTTGGCATCTGATCGAGATAGTCGTTAAGATTTATGAAGTAACCTTGTGCCCCATAGCTCATGAAATCTTCGGCAATACTGTTGCCACCATAGATTGTCGCATTTTCAAATCCGGTTGCCGCAGAGACATCCATCATTTCTGAAGCGCTTTGATCTTGGATGGTGACATCATTTAATTGAATGCCAAGCTGCTCTTCAATGTACTGCCAGGTTGGCTTCAGGGCACCTTGCGTGATGACCGTGCCATCGGGCAATTCAAGCGGTGTTGCCTGGTTGTATGTAAGCGTGCGCGAATTGTTGCCCAAGGCGACATTCATATTCAAGGTCTCTGCCATGGGCATGGCTTCACTTTCTGCTGCATCTGGCGCGGCTTCTTCTTGCGCCTCTGCAACTGCCTCTGTGTCCTCGGCAACGGCCGCATCTTCAACAGCGTTGACGGCTTCGACCGCTTCTTCTTCGGCGGCCTGTTCAGCGGCAGGTTCCGCTTCAGGATCAGTCACTGTTGAGGAGCAGGCTGTAAAAGCCACTACTAGCAGTAACATTGACAAAACTAACAAAATAGTTCTTAAAGACTTCTTCATTTCTTTCTCCTTAATTGTGAAAGTAAAAATTTTTGACGAAAATGTTTGTACAAAAACAAGTAGGTGGATTGCAAGTTGCAGAGTTGAAGAAAAGAGCTGCTCATACTTTGCCACTTTACTACTTTATGACATGCGGTTTATCCGCGTCAGGTTTTTTTTTCAAATAATATATCTCCTTATCCTTTTACACCGCCAACATTGACACCCTTGGCGAAGTGGCGCTGAATGTATGGATATACAATCAATACGGGAATAATTGAACAGACGAGAACTGCATAAATGTATGAATCAGCGGAATAGGGCAGATCAATTGGCATATCTTCAAACATGCGTTGGAAGTTTTCGATTAAGATCCGCATATAAACTTGGAGCGGTAGCTCCATCGGACTCGTTAACAACATGCGTGCCCAGAAATAACCGTTCCAACGCGATGTGGCATAGAATAAGGTCACGGTAGCTATGGCCGCTTTAGACATGGGGATAAAAATTTGGGTCAACAGCTGAAATTCGTTGGCACCATCAATCAAAGCTGCTTCTTCAATCTCTTTAGGGATACCTTGGAAGAAACTACGCATAAGGATGATATTGAAGGCTTGCACACCAAAAGCAACAATGATGCCCCAGCGGTTGGCAACGCCCATGTTGACATAATTTAAATAAAGTGGCACCAATCCAGCCGTGAACCACATGGTGAATACGACCATGAAATTCAGCCCCCGACGAAACAGAAGGCGTCTTTTTGTCAAGGCATAGGCACCCGTTATGGTGATGAACAAACTCCAAGCGGTGCCAAACACGGTGTAGAAAAGTGTGTTGGCGAAGGAAATCCACAACCCCTTATCGGCGTAGATTAACTCATAGACCTGAAATGTCACATCTTTGGGAAGCAGCACAACTTGTCCCGTTTCAACAGCTGTCTTGCCACTAATCGAAGCAGAGAAGGAATACAAAACCGGGTAAAACGCTGCGAGGGCAAAGAGTGTAACCAACGTTATCGCTACTATTTTGAAAATTAGTTCGGATCTACTGAGACGTATCATAATTTTTCTCCTTACCTACCAGAGTGATGTGTCTGAAATTCGGCTGCTGATGAAGTTGGCCCCAATCACCAACCCGAATCCAAGAAGGGCGCTAAACATACCGGCTGCAGCCCCCATCGATTGATTACCAGCTTCCAAGCCAATGCGAAATACGAATGTGTCCAGCACATCGGCCGTTTCATACGTATTGGCGTTATAGAGTAACAAGACGCGTTCAAAGCCAACCGAAAGCATGCGCCCAATTCTAAGGACGATCATAATGACTAGCGTCGCCGTTATGCCGGGGAACGTCACATAACGTATTTCCTGCAGCTTGTTGCCGCCATCCACTTTAATGGCTTCATATAAGACTGGCGAAATCCCCATAATCGCAGCAAAATAGACGATGGAGCTGTAACCTGCCTCTTTCCAGATTCCCGTCATGACAATTACCGGACGGAAATATTGGGCGCTTTGCATGATCTTGGTTGTTTCGGAAATGACACCGATATCGATCAGGAATTGGGCAATGACTCCTGTAGACACTTCACCGTTGTACAACATGGCCAGTACCAAACCGGTAATCGTCACCTCTGAAAGAAAATGAGGCAAATATGTCATTGTTTGCGTAAGGTTTCGGTAACTGTTACGCACAATCTCACTAAAGAAGATAGCTAACAGGATTGGGATCGGGAATCCGAAAATGAAACCATATAGACTGATAACAAATGTATTGCGAAATGCCCGCCAAAACTGGTCTGAAAAAGCACCATCCGTGAGCGCTCCGAAATTAGCAAAACCTACGAAATTACTGTCCGCAACGCCAAGAATGGGTTGAAAATTCTTGAAAGCGATGAGCAACCCACTCAGTGGTTTATAAAACCACAATGCGTACCAGATCACCATTGGCAGCAGCAGTACAT
Source organism: uncultured Ardenticatenaceae bacterium (assembly GCA_964350725.1). Lineage (GTDB taxonomy): Bacteria > Chloroflexota > Anaerolineae > Promineifilales > Promineifilaceae > JAACFF01. Next base: position 9,087 of record CAYGMR010000140.1, read on the forward strand.
ATAGCCGCCAGTCAGATAAAATGGACTGGACATAAAATAAGAACTTATTTTGTTCTGCCTTATCAAATTCTTCCTTGACGGCAGAACTTTCTACTAACCCTTTGTTCGATGCGTCAATAGCCATAATTAATCTACCTCCATCTCATTTTTCTCCCATGCAATTGTGTCTATATCCATAATCAATTTTCCTCCATCTCATTTTTCTCCCATGCAATGTGGGACTTACCAGAATCAATATGCACTCGGATAAGTGCGAGTATCGGATTGGGATGGGCTGCGAGAGGCTCGCCATTGCAACTAAAATCACCCATCCCACCTGTCCGACGCAGGCTCAGCCAGTTTGTACGTTTGCTCTCCACAACGCAGCCATCAGGCCACAGTGAAATATCTGCTGGGGTGGTTGCGATACATTGCAGTTCACCCTTGAGCCAAAGATTGGTCATACTACCCACCCAAAATTGACCGGTGGTTAAATTGGCAACGACCCAGTCGGCATCTGTTGATAGCAGTTCCGAAACCACAAGCCGCGAACGGCCGTTACTAAATGCAGCAATCAGTGTCTGGTCATCTTTGGTTATCTGAACGGCCGTTCCGCCGTCACATTCGAGTGAAACAACCTCTGCCGCTGTGCTGCCTGGGTCGGCCAAATCCAACGCCACCAAAAAGCGTGTTTGTGTGCAAGGTTCTTGTGGTGACAACTGCAAGGTGTGTTGGGTGCGGCGAATGATCCACTCTGGTTTGGCCGAGGTTGGATTGGCGCTGATTTCGATTTCGCGTTGTTCGTGGGTGAGTGAGTTGGGGGCAACGGCCGTTACTGTCATTTGTGTGCCGCTGGTTTGGCTACCGAGGTGGTAGGTGAATTGGTTAACAGCAGAATCGTCTGCCGCCACGTCCGTTTGCAGCAACCATTGATAATTATGCAGCAGCGATGATCGTAAATCATCACAAATCAAGCATAAATCTTTATCAACCATGATCATCTGCCGCCGGTATTGCGACAGCTGCAAATCTGGATGATAAGCACCCGCTGCTTCACCGCAAGCATAGGTCAAACCCGGAGCCACAAACCAATCTTCTAGGCGGCCACCCCATTCCTGATCCAGTCCAATAAAAGAATTGTAGCCGCCTTCATTATATTGACCCTGACCATCAACGAGCAGGGTACTGTGGTTGCGAGTCAGTTTGTCGCTGCTGTAGCCTGCATCGACTGTTAAATAATCTGTACCCCGCATGAGAATAAAGCTGTTTTCATCGGGGTGTTCGTGGCTGGCTCTGATGATGTCTGCCCCATATTGACGATCAATCGCCTTGCCTAAGTGCCAGCCGCGTGCGCCATTGGGCGTGCCACATTTGAAAGCTAAGTAAGTTGCATCTTCCTGCCAACTGCTGCGGGTTGCGAAGAGACCCATATCGGGGAAAACGGCCGTTTTGTCTAAAGCATCAATTGGTTTGGGTTGGACTGAAGGGTCAAACCAGACAAAATCAAGCCATGCTTCGGGTCGTAATCCAGGTTTTACCAAAACTTCGCGCCCTTCGCGTTCCCATTCGCCATTGGCCTCAAAATGATTGGCCAGCCATTGCGCTTCGCCAATATTGTAGAGGGAAGCGAGACGATAAAGCAGCATGCGTGAGTGGGCGCTGCGGCGATCGTGACAGTCGCCAAAATTGGCCGTGTCGACAAGGTTCGGGCCGCTCATATGCAGCCGGTGAAGAAACGAATTCCGTAAGAATTCAGATTGGTGTAAATCAATGCCGCACTCTTCCTGAATCAAGTGCGCAGGAATCAGCAGCCAAGGGAAGCCATAACGCCAATAAACCACACCTTCATAATCGGAGCCATCTTCGGGGAACAGGGGTAGTACGATTTGGAAATTTTTAACAGCACGGTCTAGCCATTCTTGCGCCTGAGGATGTTCGTTGCGCAACACTGCGGCTGCTGTGGCTAATCCGCCATAACAAATCCAGTTATGATTTTGCCAATAGGCTGAACCCCAATAACGCCCTTTCGTAGCCAGGGCATAATCATACATATGTGTGCCCTGAAGAATGAGTTTGTCGCGTAAGGCGCTGCGCTCATTTGCTGGCAACTTCTCTCCCAACCAATTGTAGGCCAGTCCAAAGCCAAATAATAACCAGGCTGCATCCAAATCATGGTCGGGTTTGCGTGCTAAGCCCCAGTGAGGGTAATTGAGACCCACTTGCAGCCAATTACGCAGCGTATCCAAATAGGATTCATCCTCTGTGAGCAGATAGGCTAAGCCGAGATTGGCGACCGCCATGCCGATGTAGGTGATGGAGTCGCGGGGATGTTCGGTTGGGGGCAGATAGGTCTTGTAGGAGTCGGCTTCGCGCAGCAAGCGTGCAAACTGGTCGGCATGGCTTGTTTGGCTAAGCTTGCGCCATTCTGCAATTGTGTGTGCGCGTAAAAACAGATAGTTTGTCATTTTATAGTCGTGTAATCGTGGTCTGATAGCGTTGGGCTGTGCCCACGGTACGGCCGATTAAAATAAGGCGTTGTTTTTGTGGATGGCGTGATGTGCCAGGTGCT
>CAYGMR010000141.1:0-11472 GCA_964350725.1 uncultured Ardenticatenaceae bacterium
GAAATGGCGAGTGCCTTTATATCTGTGGCGGCAGGGGCAACGGCCGCACCGCTCAACCCCACCTACCAGCAAACAGAATATGCGTTTTACCTGGAAGATTTAGGTACGAAGGCACTGCTTGTTGCCGAGGGTAGTGATTCGCCTGCCGTCGCAGCAGCCCACGATTTGGCCATTCCTGTGCTTGAATGTCATGTCGGGTCGGCGGATGCCGCTGGTGTTTTTGACATTCATCCGCTGGCACTGCCTGTCGAAAAAAACAGCGCCGTTGGTTTTGCTGAACAGGATGATGTGGCCTTGATTTTGCACACATCCGGCACAACCTCGCGCCCTAAAATAGTGCCGTTATTGCAACGCAATTTGTGTGCTTCGGCGCGTAACATCAATCAAACATTAGCACTCACGCCAGCCGACCATTGTTTGAATGTGATGCCTTTATTCCATATTCATGGTTTGATGGCTGCTTTGATGGCTTCATTGAGTGTGGGTGCCAGCATTTGCTGCACGCCAGGTTTTGATGCGCTGCAATTTTTTGCGTGGCTGGATGCTGAGAAACCGAGTTGGTACACGGCCGTTCCCACCATGCACCAAGCGATTCTCTCCCGCGCCAAACGCAACCAAGAGATTATCGCGTCAGCAAACTTGCGCTTCGTGCGCTCCTCCTCAGCTTCCTTACCTCCCCAAGTGATGGCTGCATTGGAAGACACATTCAATGCTCCTGTGATTGAAGCGTATGGCATGACTGAAGCCAGCCATCAGATGACCAGCAACCCCTTGCCGCCCGCCGCACGCAAACCGGGCACTGTCGGCATCGCGATGGGTTTAGAAGTTGGCATTATGGATGATGCTGGTAATTTGCTGCCGGCCGGCAATATTGGCGAAATCGTCATCCGTGGTGCCAATGTGACTCCTGGCTATGAAAATAATCCCACGGCCAATGCCGAAAATTTCACAAATGGTTGGTTCCGCACAGGTGACCAGGGTGAGCAAGATGAAGCCGGTTATGTCACGATTAGCGGTCGCTTAAAAGAGATCATCAATCGTGGTGGCGAAAAAATTTCGCCGCGTGAAGTTGATGAAGTGCTGATGGATTTTGATCCCATCCAACAGGTCGTGACTTTTGCACTACCGCATCCCAAACTGGGTGAGGATGTGGCTGCTGCTGTTGTTCTAAAAGAAGGTGCGACTGCCACTGAGCGCGACATCCGTGATTTTGCGGCAACACGTCTGGCCAAATTTAAAGTACCGCGCAAAGTGTTGATTATGGATGAGATTCCCAAAGGGCCGACCGGTAAATTGAAGCGTATCGGCATGGCTGAACAGTTGGGTTTAGTCTGATGCGAATTTGTATTTATGGGGCAGGGGCAATTGGCGGGTATTTGGGTGTGCAGCTTGCTCTGGCTGGCGCGGATGTAGCGCTTATCGCACGTGGTCCCCATCTTGCTGCGATGCAACAGAACGGTGTTAAGCTGTTGATGGATGGCGAAGAGCGGGTAGCTTATCCGCGTTGTACCGCTGATCCGGCCGAATTGGGCGTGCAAGATGTGGTGATTGTGGCTTTGAAAGCGCCAGCATGGCCCAAAATCGTGGATAGTATTCAACCCTTGTTGGGGGCGGAAACGGCCGTTGTAACGGCCGTTAACGGTATTCCCTGGTGGTATTTTTATCAACTCGACAGCCCCTGGCGTGATTATCAGCTTGAAAGTGTCGATCCCGGTGGTCTTATCTGGCAAAAAATCGGGCCTGAACGCGCTGTTGGTTGTGTCGTTTATCCGGCGACAGAAATTGTTGCACCGGGTGTGATTAAGCATATTAGTGGCAATCGATTTAGCTTGGGTGAACCTTCTGGCGTGAGGACGGATCGTGTTAAAGCAATTAGCCAAATCATGAGTCAAGCTGGTTTGAAAGCACCCGTTCGCAGTCACATCCGTAATGACATCTGGGTGAAATTGTGGGGCAATCTCTCGTTTAATCCGGTCAGTGCATTAACGGGAGCGACATTGGATGTGATGATTGATGATCCCAATACACATGCATTGATTCGAAAAATGATGTTAGAAGGACAGGCAATTGGGGAAAAGTTAGGTGTACGTTTTGGCCTGAATGTCGATCAACGTATTGCGGGAGCGGCTAAGGTTGGGGCGCATAAAACCTCGATGCTGCAAGATTTAGAGCAGGGTCGCACGATGGAGATCGATGCGTTGGTAACGGCCGTACAAGAAATCGGTCGTTTGGTCAATGTGCCCACACCTACAATTGATATTGTCCTGACATTGATTCAGCAACGCGCCCGCCTTGCCGGGTGTTACTGAGCTGGCCCCATATTTGATTGCCAACGGCCGTTAACCCCCCATCCGTTCCTTCAACCTCTTAACATTGCGTTGGTACATTGCTTTCCAACGTTTTTGACCCTATGTGAAACTTATTACAGTCGGAACCGTATTTACCGTGTGACCGTCAAAGGAAAATGAATTGTTTGTTGACATCCATGTTGTATTTGTGGCTGTATGTTTTATTGACGCTAAAATGATTTTTGGTAATTACCTATCAATTCAACAAGGAGTAAAAAATATGCAAAATAGAAAGATTAGTTTGTATCTCGGTATCGGGATGTTATTGGTGATGGTTACGGCCGTTGCCCTCTTGACACAAGGTGATTTGACGGCATTTGCCCTCAATACCCCTGCTGCTCAAGAAGACGAAGCGGAAGAAACGGCCGTTGCGCTGCCGACTGATTCCACCTTTGCCACTGTCGATTTAGCCAGCGGTTTCATCCTCGACCCCTATTTATTACGGGTGATGGGGCAGGGCGATATTCCTGCAGAAGAAATTGAAGCAGATTGTGTTGGTTTCGTTGCCGAGAGCCCCAATGTGGCGCTTAATTGGAGCGGTGAAACAGATGCATTACATTTGTTTGTCTACAGCGACAGTGATCCGGTTTTGGTTGTAGAGACCCCCGACGGCGAATTCTTGTGTAATGATGACGCTGACGAGGTTGTTTTGGATTCCCTGGTTTCGATTTCAAACCCGGCCGAAGGCACCTACAACATCCATATAGGCTCATTCAGCGCTGAGGAACCGGTTTTGGGGTTTCTGGTTGTAACTGAAATCGATTTGACGGAGGATTTGGATGATCTTGATCTGACACCCCTGTTAGATCGTCGCGAGCATGTAGATGAAACGGCCGTCTTGCCAGACGCAACATTAGATGATTTGGCTTTGGGTGCAACGGCCGTATTTGGCAATGATGAACTCGAAGCAGAGTTTACGGCCGTAACCATGCCCGCAGCCGGTGGTGGCGATTTTGCTGTCCATGGGTTTGATGCGGAAGACCGTGACTGTCAGGGGTATGTGAGTTTGGTGCCAACCTACAGCTTTGACCTGAATGACGTAACTGATGTCGCACTATTCTTCGAAGCAGACCAAGATAGTGCTTTATTGCTGGTCGGTCCCGAAGGGGTTCTGGCATGCAGTGATAATGCTGAAGATGGAAATCTGAATCCGCTCATCTTGTTATCTGCTGCGGCTGCTGGGCAATATGATGTTTTTGTCGCTGGACATGTTCCACAAGACATTGTAACCGGGCAGTTGACAATCGCTGCTGAAAATTCTGCATCACCTGACGTTTTATCAGCTGATCAGGAAGCGGGAGAATAACCATGAAACGTAAAACGATTCTTTTATCATTTCTATCGATTGTACTGTTATTGGGTGTTGTAGGCTTAGCGGTTGTGCCTGAAACCTCTGCTCAATACATCCCAGCTGAAGCGTATGTCGTGCAGCCGGGCGACACATTATCAAAAATTGCTCACAAATATTGCACAACTTGGAATGAGATTTACGAACTTAATAAAGTCGTTATCGGGAGTGAGCCCGATGTGCTCGAACCAGGGACAATTTTGTATGTGATAAACCGCTGTGGGGATAGTTCTAGTGGTGTGTATGATCGCGGTCCAAGCTTACATGCCAATGGTACTGTGCAGGGCAATGTCTACACGGTTGCTGCTGGTGACACTTTTTATTCGATTGGACAGCGTTTTGGCGTCCCTTGGGAGGCAATCGTAGAGGCCAATGGCTTAGGGGAATCACCAAAACTGTATCCTGGACAAAAATTGATTATCCCAGGCTTGCAGCAAACGGCCCCCCCCGTGCAATCTGATGTTAGTATCACAAGTCCGAGTGCCGGTGCAACTGTTTATTCCTCTGTGATTGTTTCTGGTACGGGGCAAGGTTTAGTTGAAGGCAATGTGATGGTGCAAATGCGTGATCAATACGGCGGTATTATCGCCCAGCAGCCGACAGTCCTGCAAGGCAATGATGCTGGCACAGGTGGTGCTGGTGTTTGGTCGGTGACGTTCAATAATATTGTGTCACAACCCTATACGTCTGGCACGATCGAAGCGTTTTCGCCTGAAACAGGTGCTTTTGACAGTATCCAGGTTTGGTATCAGTAAACGATACTAGACTCTGGTGAAAAATAGATTTGTCAACTTTCTTCTCTAGAAGCAAACATGATTTCAAATGGAAAGTTGACAAATCTCTCTGGAAAAACAAAAAACGGCAAAGTCCTGTACGCTAATTGAAATTTTAATTTGACCAGCAATACAGGTTTGTGAATTTCGTGGCCGGTTTTTCTAGTTTTTCCTGGCTAGGACTGTTCCAGGATCAATTGTAGTGAATTGGTTTGTAACTGGCCCTCTACACTCAGAATAGCGTTTAGCGGCGCATCGGGGAATAGGGCACGGCCGTAATCATCTAGAACCGCCGTGGCGCTGTAGTCACCCCAGTTTATGCGAGTTTGTAAAAGCGAAACGCCCGTTGACTCGTCGGCTGCTACCATCACCTGTAAACGTAAAATCTCTGGCTGATCGACTGGCCAGATCGCCTCTAGCAGTAGTTCCAAAGAGTGTTCCGCGATTGTGATTTCATCATGAATAAGAATGAGGCTTTCATCTTCCAAAAGGGAACGGCCGTAGCGATAGACCACATCTGGGTTGGGAAATAATAGTTTATTCAATTGATCTTGTACCAACTCCCAGGTGATTCGCCAGCCACCTGTGTTAGAGCGGATAATTTGCGGAGTGGTGGAAACACGGTTGTGTAAGAAGGGCATGGCGCTGCTAGGAGCAGCGGGCAAAGGTTCTAGACTATCATTTTGGTCAGCTTCCAACATGTGTACAACGTCAATGAATGCTGCAAACAAGCGTGGGTTGGCAACCATTTTGGCATAAAAAGCAGGGTAGCGCTCAGCGATGTCGTGACCGGCCAAGGCATCATCCGCGACGATTGAGAGCATTTCGTTACCACTATCCTCTATTTCTGACCCTTGTGCATGCAGGGCTATATCTGTAATCAACTGATCGGCCGTAGACGGCCACGTACCAGTTTCAGCCATACGAAGGCGCAGCTTCGTTAACTGACGTTGTATCCAATCAGTTGGCAATTCCTCAACATCCTTCTTACTCATATTTATCCCGCGTTTGCATCCAAATCTTTCTTAAGGCTTGCAACGTATCAAAATGTAGTTTGTACAGCGCATTTGGAGATTTATCCATACTCAGCGCAATTTCTTTGAACGATTGACCCTCAAAATAATGCCGGATGATAATTTCTTTGCGTGCCTCTGAAGTCAGTTGGTCGATTGCTGACAGTAAATCGAACCGATCTTCAAACATTTTCTTAGCATCTAGCGCATTCGGATCGGCAAACAATTCCCCCCAACCTTCAATTTCATCTATTTCAACGATTTGTTTGTTTATTCTTCTGAATTCTTTTTCAATATGTTTGGCAACAACATTTTGTAATAAAACATGTGCCCAGGGATCAAAAGCAACATCATATGGAAAACTTGCGTTTAATAATTTTGCAGCTGCTGTACCCGCACAATCAACCGCCTGTTGGTAAAGATGGTATGCAGTTCCAGGAAAGCGTTTACGCAGTAAATGATTATAGGCCCACTTTTGCAATTTTATATATAAGGGTTGCCATACGGCCGTATCGCCCAGCACTTGCAATCGATGTAAATAAGGCTGCCATTGCTCATAAATATCAGCGACATGCCACACATATTCTTCAACTTGACAATCTTTGTCTTTATTCAGAAAAAACTGGATGCGACCTTTATCTTGATTCGTCAAAATAATCACTGCGATTTCCCGAGAAAATTGTTCACCTTTTTGCAAGGCAACAAGCTTTAAGGCTTGCTTTATCGCCGGTTCAAATTTCTGCGCGTTACTGCTCATTTTCTCGATGCTACCCGGTCACAAATTGTTGTTGACAAGTTGTTGTTGACAAGTTGTGTAGTTGTTTACCTAAATCACAATGACTACATACAAGCAATTATAGAGTAAACGGCCGTTTCCGAAAAGAAAACAGATACGCAAGTAAGAAATTACAATTGAGCGGGATAATAATTAATGGGCGCGAGTTAGTTAGGGTTGATCCGTCGCATATTGTTCACGGTCGGCATTATATTTAATGGCCGACCGTGAACATTGTTTCGTGAACAATACTGGAGTTTGATCAACACACCCCTTTTTTGAGAATAATATTCCCGTATGTGCGTGTTTCGCCAGTTAAAACGATTGCAAAAGCCGATTTTGCACGCGCATAAAAAGCGAAGCGTTCAATGAATTGAATGTTTGGCGCCTCAAACACATGGCGTGCAATCGCTGCCCGGTAATCGCCTTCAACCGTAGGATCCGGCTTGTCGCCCGGCACACAAGCCATCATAACGACCGGATCGTCAACGTAAACATCTAATTCAAAAAGCGGCAAAATAGCGTCGAGCAGATCAGCGATTTTCAAGCCATCAGCGCGCAGCACATGATGGTTGACACTGTTTCCTGGAAAATGAGCATCAGCCAAAATGATTTCATCGCCGTGACCCATACGGTAAAGGGTTGCTAACAGTTCAGGACTAAATAAGGGGGATATTCCTTTTAGCATGTTTATTTATCCGTATAGTGGGCCAAAGTTGGCACAGGCGCGAAAATCGGCGCCTTGCGGCTCTTGTGCGCCAAAGGCGGCCCAGACATGTGGCCGGAAGAGCTGCTCTTCGGCCACATTGTGCATGTAAACGGGTATACGTAACAATGAGGCCAGGCTGATCAAATCGGCACCGATGTGGCCGTAGGAAATGGCCCCATGATTAGCACCCCAATTGCTCATGACCGAATAGACATCGCGGAACGGTCCCGCGCCATTGGTACGCGGCACAAACCAGGTCGTGGGCCAGGTGGGGTTGGTGCGTTCGTCCAGAATTTCATGCACAGCATCCGGCAAATCAACGCTCCAACCTTCGGCGATTTGCAGTGTTGGGCCTAACCCTTTCACCAGATTGAGGCGGCACATTGTCATGGGCATATTGCCACGTGTGACAAACTTGGAGGACCAACCCCCACCGCGGAAATATTCAGTCATACCGGTATGCCAGGTGGTGGCCTCCAGGCAGGCTTGTGCATCCTGCGGTGTGATTTCCCACCACGGTTTCATCATTGGCTGGCCATCTTGTTCTTGTCGGCCAGACCCATCCAAGGTGGCCGGCCCGGAGTTGATGAGATGTAATATGCCGCCAGCCGCTTTGCCACTCAGGTCGTGCCCGGTGACACGTTTTACAGCGTCAGGACTCCAATAGGTACGTACGTCTGCAAAGATTTGTGCCGCGCCGGTGAGTAGGTGTCCAAACAACATGCTGACACCGTTGAGGGCATCATTTTCGGTGGCCACCATGTATGGTTGGCGAATGCCGTTCCAGTCGAAGGAAGTGGTAAGAATTGCTTCCAGGAAATCACCATTGGGGAAAGTATCAGTCCATTGGCGTTGACCTTGAAAGCCGCCGACGATGGCATTATGGCCGTTGGCTTCTTCTTTGAAGCCCAGTTCTGCCAGGCGTGGATTACCGATCATCAAATCGCGGGCGATGAGGGCCATCTTGACCGACATGGCCCAGTCAGCATCTTGTTGTGCGCGGGTGCGTTTGTGCGCGTCGTCGTTGTAATCTTTGCCTTCTATGCAGTTGGCTTTGGTCCAGGCCAGCGCTTTCGCATATTCGTCGGGGTCATAGATGCCCTGATTGATGCGGCGGGTGAATTCAGTCATGTCGATGGTTTCAACGCGCATGCCCAGGTATTCTTCAAAGAAAGGCTGATCGACGATGGAACCGGCAATGCCCATCGACACGCCACCCATTGCCAGATAGGATTGACCGCGCATGGTGGCTGCGGCTAGTCCGGCACGGGCAAAGCGCAGCAGTTTTTCTTGTACATCTTCTGGGATGGTACTGTCGCCGACGTCTTGCACGTCACGGCCGTAAATCGAAAACGCCGGTAATCCTTTTTGTGCATGGGCAGACATCACTGCTGCCAAATAGACCGCGCCGGGGCGTTCAGTGCCGTTGAAGCCCCAAACAGCCTTGGGCATTAGCGGATCCATGTCCATTGTTTCGGAACCATAACACCAGGCGGGGGTGACAGTGATGGAGGCACCGACACCCTCGCGCTGGAATTTGGCTGCCGTTTCTGCAGCTTCTTTCACACCACCAATACAACTATCGGCAATGACACATTCGACGGGTAAGCCGTTGGCATGACGCAGGTTGGCAGTTAAGAATGCGGCTACGTTTTCAGCCATGCCCATTGTAATATCTTCTAACGATTCACGAACACCATGGTAACGGCCGTCGATTGTCGGTCGAATACCAATCTTGGGTGGATTTCCAATTAAACGATTTTGGGGAGGGTTTATTTTCATTTCAAATGGCTCCTTTTTAGATGCGTATTGCGCAAAGAGCTTCTGACTGCGCAATACGCTATACGTTTTTTATTGTTGACGGCGACGCAGTATATCGGCCCACACAGCCAGGATAACGATAGCGCCAGTGATGACAATTTGCCATTCTTGCGGGATGGAGAGGATACGTAATCCATTGGTTAGCACACTGATGACAAAGGCCCCGATAACAGTGCCTAAAATTGAACCTTCACCACCACTCAGTGAAGTGCCGCCAATGACCACGGCCGCAATCGCTTCCAACTCATAACCAGCACCCAATGCCGGTTGTGCCGAGTTCAGGCGTGAAGCTATCACTACACCCGCTAAGCCAGAGAAAAGACCTGCCAGGCTGTATACGGCAATTTTCCAGGCACTGACATTGACGCCTGACAAACGGGTCGCTTCTTCATTACTGCCCAGCGCAAATGTGTAACGTCCTAAAATTGTCTTAGTCAAGGCGATGTGCGCGATAATAGCTGCGCCAAAGAAAATGAGAACAGCATTGGGAATATCAAAACCAGGAATAATAGCGCCGGTAACAGACCCCATCGCTACCTGGTTGAAAACAGGTGTATCGGTGAAGTAAATGGGTTTTAGTCCCGAGATGACGAGAGACAATCCTTTGGCAATATACAGCATACCCAGGGTAGCAATAAACGGGGGAATGCGCATCTTGGCAATCATCGTGCCATTGGCGAAACCGGCCAATGCGCCAGTTGCCAAACCACCGAGTACGCCAAGCCAAACTGGTAGACCTAGATTGGTGATAAACATGCCGGTCATTACGGCCGCCAAGGTCATTACGGTGCCAACTGACAGGTCAATCCCGGCTGTAATGATGACAAAGGTGACGCCTAAAGCCAAAATACCGTTGATGGCAGTCGCCAATAAAATACCAACGATGTTGCTGAATTGGAAGAAATTCTCTGAGGCCAGCGAAAATACAATGAACATGATGATGAGACCAGCAAACGCCAGCAGCTTTTGGGTCGCATCGGACTTGAAAAATGATCGTTTCTGAGGAGTCGTGTTTGTTGTCATCAGGCGGGTCCACCTTGAGTTTGAGTTTGCTGAGTTTCAGCACCCGGCGTTTTTCCGTTGCGCAGGGTGGCAAAGTGCATAATTTTTTCTTGTGTTGCTTCTTCAATGGGCAGTACGCCCGTAATGCGCCCTTCGCACATGGCAATAACACGATGGCTCATGCGTAGGATTTCAGGCAGTTCGGAGGAAATCATGATGATAGATTTGCCTTGCCGTGTCAGGTCGTTGAGCAGTTTATAAATTTCACTTTTGGCGCCGACATCGATACCACGTGTTGGTTCGTCAAAAATGAGGATTTCAGTATCGGCTGTGAGCCATTTGCCAATGACTACTTTCTGTTGGTTGCCGCCAGACAAATTTTTCACTTTTTGTTTGATGCCAGGGGTTTTGATGGATAAGGCATCTACGTAATGTACGGCCGTTTCTTTCGTCTCTTTTGTGTTTACCCAGCCAGCAAAGCCGAGAAACTGATTAAACGAGGCCAATACAGTGTTCATTTCCACGTCCATGCCCAATGTTAAGCCGTACTGCTTGCGATCCTCAGATAAATAAGCAATGCCTTGTTTTACGGCATCGCCGGGGCTTTTGATTTTTACTCGTTTACCATGGATAAAAATTTCGCCAGAGTCAAGGTTATCGGCACCAAAAATAACGCGTGCCACTTCTGTGCGCCCAGCGCCCATTAAGCCGGCAAAACCTAGGATTTCACCTTTTTTGAGGACAAAGCTGACATCTTTCACTGACCTGCCACGATTGAGGTTTTTGACTTCGAGCACAACTTCTTGGCTGGCATTTTCAGGGACTTCGGGTGTTGCTTGCAAAATAGTGCGCCCGACCATCATATTAATGATCGTGTCTATGGGGGTAGCTTGTGTGTCAACAGTGTCTATGTAACGGCCGTCGCGCATGACCGTGATGCGGTCTGTAATTTGTTTGAGTTCTTCTAGCCGATGAGAAATATAAATAATGCCCGCCCCTTGCGCACGCAATTTGCGGATAAATACAAACAATTCATCAATTTCTGTATCAGTCAAAGCCGCCGTTGGCTCATCCATAATCAATACTTCGGAATTGAAGGAAAGCGCTTTGGCAATCTCGACCATCTGCTGCTTGGCAACAGAAATGTCTGCCACCTTAGTACGTGGATTCAAATCCAAGTGCATAGAAGCAAATAAATCCTCAGTCTGCTGATTGAGTGCCTTTTCATCGAGTAAAATACCACCAAATCGTTTCGGTTCACGGCCAATAAAAATATTTTGAGCAATTGTCAGATGACTCATCAGGTTAAGCTCCTGATGGATCATGCTAATGCCTAAATTTTGAGCAGCTTTAGGATTGTGAATATCGACTTCATTGCCCTTCACGATAACCGTGCCTGCATCCTTCGCGTAAATGCCTGATAGCACCTTCATCATTGTGGATTTGCCAGCACCATTTTCACCAACGAGTGCCAGTACTTCGCCTGCCCGTAGTTCAAGCTCACAGTCGTCGAGGGCACGGACACCAGGGAAGCTTTTGTCAATTCCTTTCATTGCAACAAGAACATTATCCATAAGACTCTCCTCAAACGGAGTTATCAAAAGACCTGACAGGTTTGCCACCTATTGTAGTTTAAGAAAATAATCGGGGAATAAATGTAGGACGATTTGGTAAATCGTCTCA
>CAYGMR010000142.1:0-3432 GCA_964350725.1 uncultured Ardenticatenaceae bacterium
ATCGCCCAAAACCTGGGGCAGCGTACCTTGTCTGACCTCACCGCCAATGACAGGAAACGTACGTTTTTTGCCGTGCAACGGGCTACGAAGGCCAATAATAATGCGCATATATTTTTCGTAAGTCAGTCCAAATTTCCCGTAAGAAGTAGGGATGACTTGCAGGTCGATTCCAGCCAGCCGAGCCAACTTGCCGTAAAGTAGCGGTGAGCTGATGCCGTGCCAGGGACTGGCGAATAAAGCGCCGCCAAAATCATGGTGGGCTAAGATGGGTACATTGATTTTAGGGTTACGCGCCAGTGATGAAACCAGACCAAATCCGGCGGGTAAGAAGTTGATCATGATAGCATTGGCTCCGTTGGCAACGGCCGTTTCTGCCTTTTTGATCGCTCGGTCAGGTTCATCCGTCACATTGACCGCGTACAACTTTTTGTCGCCTGTTTCCGCTTCTGCCTGGTGTAGTTTCTGCATATAAAGTTCTAAGCGTTTCAATGTTGGTGAAAAATCTGGATCGGCCAACACTTCATCGTCTTTGATGATGTCCACACCGCCTAGCGCGGTTTGATACAGCAACGCTGCACCTTGTTCTGGGCTAAGGCCGATGGCCGGTTTTATCATCGTGTTGAGCAACGGCCGTTTAGGCACGCCCAGCAGTTTACGGATGCCGTCGATGCCAAATTGCGGACCGGGAAGCTGAGCCACAAATTCCTGGGGAAAGGAAATGTCCAGTAGTTTGATGTCGCCCATCATCGAGATGTTGCCGTAGGCGGTTGTCAATAACATGGGCAATTGGCCACCGAAGTTTTGCCAGGGATAGGCGATTTGGAAGATGTAGGTGCGGGAGCCATCTTCTCTTGCTTTGGCTATCTCAATATCGGGGACTTCCCAGATGTTAAGCACGCGGCCACGGTGTTTGCGCAGCATTTCTTTCGTTTCGCCCGGAAGGTTGACCCATGTTCCCGTGGTTTGATCAGTGGCCGTGGCCGTGATCAGTTTGAGAATGTCGGGATTATCGCTGCGCAGCAGGTAGGTGCCGACAAGATAGTTTTCATACTCAGGATTCTCGGAAAGGATAAATTGATCGAAATCTATCATAGTTTGTTGAGGGGTGTACATAACACTATAAGAAAGTACAGCCCATATATGAGATACAATGCGTAGTGACAAATGCCACATTGAATTCATAATCATGGCTAACTGGATTGTCACTGTAGCCAATAGCAAACAAGAACGAACATGTGGCCATTTCGGAAATATCTCGAATCAGCAGTTCGATTACGAAACTTTCGCTGGACAGGGCCAATAGCTATTATTTGACAGCTCCCATGGAGAGGCCACTAATAAAGTGACGCTGCACCAGCAACCCCAGAATGATGATTGGGAACGTAGCGATTACAGCTACTGCTGATGCTTCACCAAGCAGAGCAGCTTGCTCGCCAAAGAAGGTAAGGATGAGGACCGGCAGCGTCTGGACACTGCTCCTTGACAGAATCGAGGCGAACAAAAACTCCGACCAAGCAGCGATAAAAACAAACGCACCCGTTGCAATTATGCCCGGAAGTAACAGAGGCAAGGTGATATAGCGCAATAATTGGAAGCGCGTTGCGCCATCAATCAAGGCGCTCTCCTCAATTTCAGCTGACAAATCATTCACATAACTGCGTAACATCCAAATCGCAAAGGGTAGATAAGCGAGGCTGTAAAGCAGAATTAACCCTATGTGTGTGTCAATCAGTTTCAATGAGCGAAATAGCAGGAAGATGGGTAACAACATCGCTACAGCGGGTAACATCCGTTGGGATAACACCCAAAAGGAAAGGTGTGAGCCGCCAGTGCTAAAACGCGCCATGCTATAAGCCGCTGACACGCCCACTATCAATGTCATCGCGGTGGCACCTACACTAACGATCATGCTGTCACGTAAACCAACAAGCGCCTTTGAAGTTGTGAACAGCACTCTCTCAAAATTACCCAGGTGGGCTTCGCTAGGTAGATATAGGGGCGGACTTTGGTTGAAATCCCTAGGATATTTAAATGCGTTAGACGTTACCCAAAAGATGGGGAACAAAAACATAAATGAAGCGGCAAGCAGAATCATATAGCGCGCAATCCACCAGGCAACTTTTTTTCTTTTGCGTGCGCCGGTTGATACTGTAGACATTGTTGTTTCTGATTTTGAACTCATCGTAATTCTTCTCTCCTCGGCTAGGTTTCGCCAATACGCCGAATATAAAATGAGCTGACGATTGCACTAATAATCAACAAGATAAAAGATGCCGCCGCACTATAACCGAAGCGTGCAAAAGTAAATCCTTCTCTATATATATGAAAGGTGAAAGTTTCGGTAGCATAGTTGGGGCCGCCTGAAGTAACAGCCAGGACTGTAGCCACAAGATTCAGGATGTCCATCGTCCGAAACACCACCACGACCAACAATACTGGGCGGATGATGGGCAGACTAAGAAGGAAAAAAGTATCTACTGGTGAGGCTCCATCAATCTCTGCGGCTTCGTATATCTCTAAATCCACCGCTAAGAGAGCGGAAAGCACAATTAAAAAGACAAAGGGGATGCCTTTCCAGATAGTGGTAATCGTGATGGCGATTAACCCCAGCATCGCATCATTGGTCCAGGCTATAAACGGATACTCATTTGTAAAAAAACTCAATGCATGATTGATCGCGCCTAAGCGGGAATCCCACAGGGTGCTCCAAACGAATCCAGTCACGATTGGAGACATCATCAAAGGCAGCAGGGCAATGGAAATGAATATAGAGCGGCCCGGAAATCGGTCAACAGCCAAGCGGGCGAGCCCAATCCCGACAATAAGCTCCACCACCAGGGCGGAAAAGGTGATGACAAACGTATTTATTAAAGAGCGATGAACCCTGGCGGAGCTCAATACGTCCACAAAGTTTTGCAAGAAAACGAAGTTTTGTTCGGGGTTTTGCAGATCCCACGCCACCATGCTCAGCCTTAGCGCATACAACAAGGGGAAAATCCCCAAGAGTAAAAAGATGGTGATAGCTGGCATAGCCATAAACCAGGCAGTCAGCTTATTTCCTTTAAGTCGCACAACCAAGAGCCCCTGAAGCGCGAGAATAACGCCAGCCATCGGAACCAAAGGGGCAAGATTCTTCAAAAAAACATGGGCGTCATTTTCCGTCGACCTGAGCAGAAAAACACCAGCTACTAACATAAAAAGCCCAAGGCCAATCATGATAAACCCGATTTTTTTCTGTCTCGATTCAGACCCTATATCTGCCTGTTTCCCAGCAGCTATTTCCATCTTTATTTCACTCCTTTCATCAGGCGTCAGCAATGATGACCGTGAGGGGACTGGGCTTCACTACACCCAGCCCCCTCCGTTTATCATATTACGAGTCGAGATATTTCTACGGGTCGAGGTTGGAGGGTGCATCCACCAGGTTCGCTG
>CAYGMR010000142.1:3442-5453 GCA_964350725.1 uncultured Ardenticatenaceae bacterium
ATTGGCGCGAAACGGCTTGAGTACAAAGTCTGCGACACCTGTCCGCACCGCTTTGATCGCGGTTTCCAGATCCGCATAGGCGGTGATCAGGATCGTATCGGAAAACAGCCCGACATTGCGTTGCTCGCGCACCCAGTCCAGCCCGGTTTTCCCCGGCATGATATTGTCGAGGATCACCAGATCGAAGAAACTGCGATCCAGCAGGGCTGTAGCCTCGACGGTTGAGGCCGCTTGCTCCACCCGTTTGCAACGCGGCTTGAGGATCTTCACCCGCATAAGCACCGGTGAGCATATTATCCAGGGTGGTGAAATACTCTTGCGAACCTGGCATGATCAGTTCCAAAGAAACCTTCTCGCCTGCCTCCAAAAGGGTATCTAGATAATCATCCGCTTCTGGCCATAATGAGCGATATTCCTCGGATTCAAAGTGACTTACGCGATAGGGGTCACGCAAAGCATAGGGCAGCATGACACGTTGTAAGCTAATCTCTGGGGAGGCCAACCATTGAGTAAAGAGATAGGCCAATTCTTTGCGGGGGCTGTCAGAACCGACGCTCAAAACAAAGCCAGCCTGATGCTGCGAAATATCACCTGGGAAAAGAGCGTAACCAACCTTGCCCTCTACTTCAGACTCCGGCACAAAAGAAAGCTGCTCAGTGTCGGCGGCCATACCGGCCGACCAGCGTCCCAGAGGCGGCCAGAACCAAGTCATTGCATAAGCACCAGACTGCCAGGTTAGAAAGGTATCAAAGGGCGTTTGAGTCTCGATGCCTGGTGGCATATATTGGTTTAGAGCTACCATCTCCTCAAGTGTGCGCAAACCCTCGGGGCCATTGATCGTAGCTTTCATTGTCTCCGGATCAAAGAACTTGCCGCCATTCGCTTTAAAGTGATGCGTAAACTGACCAAAGTCGCCGCCACCGCGTCCATAGGCTAAGCCATAAACATCAGGTCCCAACTTTTCCGTAAAAAATTGTGAAATTTCACCAAACTCTTTGTAATTCGTCGGCGGGGCCAGAGGGTAGCCCATCTCTTCCTCGAACTCAGCACCGTACTCTTCAAACAGGTCCGTGCGGTAATAGAGAATCAGCACGTCGCCATCATCATAAAAGCCGTACCGGGTCCCCTCGTAGGTACCCATCTCTCGATACAGGGAGACATAGTCATCCAGATAGCCATCAGGCAAATACTTGGCAGTATATTCATCCAGAGGCTCTAAAATCCCAGCGGCTACAAAGTCAGAAGTCCAGGCTGGGATATAGTTGATAACGTCAAAGGCACCGGTACCAGCAATATGCTCGGTAATGTGTTTTTGATAAAGGTCGTCAACCTCAATCACATTGATTTTGACGCCGGTTTTCTCTTCAAATAGCGGGCCGCTGAAAAGCAAGGGGTCTTGCGCTTGCAAGCCGGATTCCCAGCTTACATTTAGCGTTTCGCCGGAATACTTTTCTTTGACCAACTGCTCAATATCTGCGGCTGTGAGCAAAGGCCCATCTGGTGCGGCAGTGTCTGCTGCCACCGGGGCTTCACTTTCCTCTGCCTCTTCTACTGTAACCGTTTCTGGATCAGCCGAGCCACCACATGACGCTAACCCAACCACCATCAATAAACTAACAATGGCAAACAAGCCCAACCTTTTAATATGGGAATACATGGATAGTTTCTCCTTATTTCTCTATCGATTGATTTCAAAAACTTCTGTGACAAATATTTTTGTTTTCACATGCCGATTCTTAGTTCAGGTCATAGAAACCTCCCTTGAGCAGATACTTTCATTCAGACAGCATGAAATAACCGGCAAACGAGACACTTATTTGCCGTAAATCTCTTGTTTAATGCACACTTATGGGGTGACTGTTGGGCACAGATACTGGTCAGTATCCGCGATTAAGCAACGGTCAACCACGGCGCGGTTACCTAAAATAAATCGGGGTGCTTTTCAGCCCACTAAATATAGATTGATTGGTTCGTTATAAAACGAGGTTTTCTCTTAGCTTACTTCAGATTG
>CAYGMR010000142.1:5463-11436 GCA_964350725.1 uncultured Ardenticatenaceae bacterium
TCGCCTCACGGGCACCGGCCGCATCTTTGGCTTCTACGCGCTCAAGGATATTGAAATGTAATTGCACACTATCGCGGTGCGGATCAATATAAGGCGTAATCAACGTGATATACTCCTGCAATAAGTCTTGAATAGAATCAACCAGGACAATAAGCAATGAATTATGGGTTGTTTCTGCCAGCGCGCTGTGGAAATCAGCATCACGAGTAGCCAAAGCTTCATGATCATCTTGAGCCATTTCCATATCTTCTACAATTTTTCTAAGGTTTGCAATGTCTTCATCGGTAGCTTGTAGAGCCGCTATGCCAGCAATCTCTACCTCCAATATTGAACGAACCCGATGCAGATCACTAAATGAAACCTTTCCCGCATTTTGCGTACGCAGGTACAGGTTGAGTGGTGCGACAACTTGTTCACGCGTAATCTGTCGTACCAATGTCCCTACACCATGTGTAGTCTCTAATAAGCCCCTGGCAACCAGGATGTGTACTGACTCGCGAAGCACAGTCCGGCTTACCCCAAGCTGTTCAGCTAGCTCTCGTTCCGGTGGCAGTTTTGTCCCCGGTTCAAGCTCACCTTCGATAATTAAGCGTTCAATCTCATTAACCACACGATCAACTAAGCGTTCCTTTGAACCTACCGCTTGAAAAGGATTTTGTTTCTTCATCAACTTTCACCATATTTATTTCGTCTTATGCGTTTATAATGTAAAATTTGCAATTTGTACCTCTATAGTCTAACAATCTATTCGAATAATGGCATAGGGTAGCAAACCCACTGATAGGGTTCCATCAGTGGTATATTGCAGATCGCCTTTCCCATCTCGAAATTGTTCGGGAAATTGCATTGCTACTTTTACATTCGACTCATCTAGTTGGTGAATATAAACTTGGTGTCCCAAGTTATGAACCTTAACTTGCTGCAGATCGGTGCTTAAGTTAGCCAATACGACTCTGGTTTTGCCATTTTTGCGCATGGCTAAACCATCTATTTGCAAAGTGTTACTCGATGTACTTGCGACGACTTCACCACCAGCAAACTCGCCAACATCGGCCAAAACGTGATATAGCGGAAATACTGAACCAGGCAAAGAGTAAAACTTATTTGGAATGGGTGAGCCAGCTTCGGTTTCCATTACCCCGCGCCAGCCACTTGTTTCATAATAGGTCAGACTGTGAACATCACTTCCAGCCAAATATTTAAGACTACCCACAGTCCAGCCTGCCCCAAACAATGACATCTGGCGTTCATCCACTTGTGCGGGTAATTCACCCTGCTTCGGCTCGGGTTCAGGCCCAGTTGCATTCGGGTTGAAACGCGGTTTCAGGGTAATGGGACTGACGATAATTGGCACATCGCCACAAAACTGGCGCGCACTTTCAACCGTTTTTGCCTGAGCCTCAAGTGTTTCAACCAGTGAGGCGTTGTCGAAAGCATGTACTTGAGGATTGATGGAATAGCTAACGAAATCCAATGCTTGTACAGAGGGGCGGTCACAGTTCAAGTCTGTAAAGTATACATTCGTGCCTGCCCCAATCTTCGCCGTGGGGTCGTAGTTGCGCAGATGTTCTCGCGCAAGTTCGACCAAAGTTTCATCACTGACTGCTTTCGTCTGGTGAAAAATGAGCCAAATACGAACAGGTGGGTTGATTTCTGTTAGTAAATTTCTCAGATTTTTTAGTTCATCGTCAGCATTGTCGGAAAGAATAACGGCCGTTTCTAGCGAAACACCCAAAGCCTCAGCCTCGATAGCGGCACGGCACAATATTTCTGCAAAACCGGGTTCAAACAGCTTTAAATCCACTCGCAGGTGTGACAGATTCAATTCCTTGAGCCGTGCCAACTCGCTGTTAGTCAGCGGTTTGCCATGGCTGGCTACCCCTAACCCCAATTTGGGAAGCGGTTTGGCATTTGATGGATCTACTGCAAAGGACACGCCTTTATCAGAGGCATCATGAACCGGTTGGGGGATATCCCCATTTAGTGTTAGCGTAATTGTTTGGTTGATTTTGGTACCCTTTTCCACTTCAGCAGGAAATGGCAAACGCAGTGGCGTACCATAAGTTTTATAAGAAGCGTCCGTCCAATTACGTTGGTCTTCCATTTCAAAAATATCACCCGTAAATGTGATTTCTGCACACAAGCCAGGCTGAATTGGATAAGATATGGATCGCATGTTTTCAAAGGGTGTGACGGGAGTGGGACGGCCGTTAACAATTAATTGTGGGCCAATTTGCACCGGAAAAAGAGCATCACTCAACGTATCATCTACATGCTCAATTAGGCAACTGGTTCCAGCTAAGGCCATTGGATGTAACACGCAAAAACCAATACGATTGCGGCGGAAAGTGGAATGCGCTTCGCCATCCATAGAAAAGGTGATTGTTCCCTGAGCATTACCGGAAATTGTTCCTCTCCAAAAGAAATCAAGGTCATTCTCTCTGTTTTCCACGTCATACGTGATATGAAATGAGTTGTCAGCAATCTCTATTTGTTCATTTGATATTACAGACACCACCGTATCCCAATTATGATCGCGAATGGCAACGTACACACGCCGTAAGAGCTCTTGTGCGCCCAATTTAATGTAACGCAGATCACCAGCTTCATAAATCAGCGATAATGGACCAGCCCAGAGTCGATACTGCTCTGGTACAAGTTCATCCTTTCCATGATAAAGAATCTGTTTGGACAAAGTGCGTACTGTTTTCGCCATGATAAAGAATAGTTCAAAAATTAGACGATACTTCCCCTACCATTTGAAAGATGAAGGGATTTAGTAATTTGACTTATGCTATCTTTTGTAAGTTGGAAAATCGATTCAGTTTTTTATGTTTGGTATGTGGTCATACCTCATACCTAAAGTGTAGCGCAAGATGCATTCTCTGTCAAATCAGAAAAGGTAACGGGATACACATGTACATCAAAATTGAATTGGGCACGCAACTTAAAAGCGAAAGGTTAGTTTGCCACGAGTACGGGTGATAAAATTGATGAGATAATCAAGCAGGATATTAGGGCACAGGGTGAGGAATCTGGTATAGGTGATGAAGATTTTGCTGTAAACAAGCTTTAGACGAAATACACAACTACAATTTGATCTGCACCCCTCGCAAACAAAGCCTGGTAGGCTTTGTTTGCAAGAGAAGACTCTATGCCAAACGAATAAATAACGCTCAGCATACAGACGTGCATGTGATTGTCACTCAACAGAGATCGCTGTAAAAAAGCTCTTTTCCACTACTTCATTTGTCTCGCCGATGATCTCGACAGTCGCTTCAAGTGGCAAATCATCCGATGAAGTGCCGATCATAAAGCGCACAGTACCGGGTTCAACGACGTAGCGCATTTGACGATCGTAGAAGGCACATTGGTCAGCGGCAAAGGTAAATGTGACAGTACATTTCTCACCGGTCTGTAGATCAACACGCTTAAAACCCTTCAGCTCTTTAACGGGACGTGTGACGCTGTTGGATGTGCCTTGAATATACAATTGCACCGTTTCGGAACCAGCAATTCGGCCGATATTGGTCACATCTACACTAATCGCGACAGTCTCACCAGACTGCATTTGCTGTTTGTCCAACCGCAAATTACCAATCTCAAAATCGGTGTAGCTCAACCCAAACCCAAATGGCCATAATGGCAAATTACTCAATTCGACATATTCGATTTTCCAGTGCGATTGCCCTCCCGACGGCTTGCGATTGTAGTAAATAGGGATTTGACCCACACTGCGTGGAAAAGTGATCGGCAACTTGCCGCCCGGATTGATATCACCAAACAACATGTCGGCGACTGCTTCGGCGCCTTCTTCACCGGGCAACCACGCTTCGACGATGGCGGGAACATGTGCAGCTGCCCAACTGACAGAGGCCGGTCGCCCATTGATTAGCACCAACACCGTTGGCGTGCCCGTTGCATGAACCGCTTCAAGCAGTTGTTGCTGGACACCCGTTAGTTCTAAGCTCGCCCGATCGCGCGATTCACCAGAGGTACAATCGGGAGTTAAACCAGCTTTGTCACCGAGAAAAACGAGGGCAATTTCGGCCGAACTTGCCGCCGCAACCGCCTCATCAAAATCGGACCGATCCTCCCCCAACACCGCACAGCCTTGTGCGTAAACAAATTCCGTTCCATCCCCAACTTTGGCACGCAGCGCATGCAAAATCGAATTCACCGGCACAAACACATCGCCGATCTCCTCGACATCTGGGATCGGCATTGCATCTCCCCCCATCGAATCATGCCGTGAATAGAGCAAACTCTCAATATGTGCCTCATACGCGTAATCCCCAATCAAGTGACGCGTATTGTCTGCTTGTGGGCCAATGACGGCGATCTTGCCCAATTCTGGAGACAAAGGCAGGATGTCACCCTCATTTTTGAGCAAGATGAGTGACCGCTCTGCGATCTTGCGCGCTAGCTCACGTTCGGCTGGTGTGTCGATGGCGACCACTTCCGCATCGACATACGGGTTTTCAAATAACCCTAATGCAAACTTTTGCTGCAATAATCGCGCCACGCTCTGCTCCACCAACGCAACATCGATCTGTCCATTTTCCACAGCTTCTTTCAATGGTTGGCCGTAACAATCGATGTTGGGCAATTCGATGTCCAGCCCTGCTTCGAGTGCTTTGCTTGCCGCATCGGTGCGATCACGGGCTAACAAGTGAATCGTTTCCAAATGACGGATCGAGAAGTAATCAGCCACAACTGTCCCATCAAAGCCCCATTCGTCGCGCAAAATGGTGTTGAGCAATACCTCATTCGCTGCACAGGGCACACCATCTAGCTCGTGATAACCGTTCATCATCGATTGCAACCCCGCCTCACGCACTGCCACTTCAAACGGCAAGAGGAACACTTCACGCAATTCACGCTCTGGAATGTGGGCAGGATTCCAGTTGAATCCTCCGTCTGTCACGCCATAGCCGACAAAATGCTTGCCTGTAGCGATCAGATTGTTCCCCCAGTTGTCGCCCTGCACCCCCTTGATGTAATGGTAGCCGTTGAGAGCAACAAGGTACGGGTCTTCACCAAACGTTTCTTCCACACGCCCCCAGCGCGGATCGCGCACCACATCCAGCACAGGTGACAAGCCCTGATGTGCGCCGACCGATTTCATTTGGTTACGTACAACGGTGGCCATTGCATGGGTCAATTCTGGTTCCCACGTACTTGCCAGGCCAATGATCTGCGGAAAGCAGGTCGCGTTACGAGCCATGTACCCGCTGCAACATTCTTCGTGAACAATAGCTGGAATACCCAGACGGGTGTTCTCACGTAGAAAATACTGTATCTGATTTGCTAACCGTGCGCTGTCACGCGGTTTCAGACTGCTCGCTCCACCGACGCGGGTGATATGCCCCAAGCCATTGTGCAAGATCGGTGTGGCTTTTGCCTCATCGAACTGCATTTTGGTGAGAAGTTCAAAGACCCAGGCACTACCCAGTTGGGCAATCTTCTCTTCAAGCGTCATTCGGTTGATTAAATCCTCAACTCGCTCTTCAATCGACCGAGACGAGTCTAGGTAAATCGCTGTTTCTTCTACGTGGTTCGTTTCCATAAATATCTAGTCCTTTAAAACAGTGTGCCGTCGTCAAATTCCAGGTAACGCTGAACGGCCGTTACCCACAGCTTGAAGATGTTTTGCAATTACATCAGCAAAACGCCGCTTACTATTGTCTTCCGGCACATAGCCAACAACCTTACGCGCATTGGCGATACTCCAAAAAGCATGCGGATTATTGCTGATGCCCTAGGGTATCTGATGTGGCAAACTTCATGGTGCCATATTCTACAAGTCGGTGAAGATTGAGCGCCAGATGCAGTGAATTTTTCTTTTGATCTGAAGTTTTCTGAACTATTTTCCTATCAATCGTTTTTGTAACTATTCAGGTGCTCCGGCCGTGTCTCGCGCCGGATAGTGTCGCGGTGAGGACACCGGCCACAGCCAGAGAGGCTGTATAG
>CAYGMR010000143.1:0-9696 GCA_964350725.1 uncultured Ardenticatenaceae bacterium
ATTGATTTGAACCAAATCCCTTGAGCTTCACCAATCTCCCACCCCCGGCAATCCCGATGGGAATGGTCTGGGCCATTCCGTGAAGGCGAATCCGACAATCAGCCTCCTCTTCACCTGTAAGGATTAAGGCATCAAGCATACTAGAAAGGCGTTCTTGCTCCATTAAGGAAAGAATTACACGGGTAAAACGATAAGGCTCTCTATTTACGGTATGTAGGATTCTTCTTTCGATCTGATCTAGCTGATCAAGCAGTTCATCGTATTCTCGTTGAGCTTTTTCGTTATCTTCTAATATCTGTTCCCTCTCCAACCACCTTGCTTCCCATTTTGCATAATCTTCTTCATATTGGTGTTGTTGAGCTTCAAACCCAGGTGTGAAACCAATTGCAGGAGACCATAACATTTCGGTTGAAGTAGTGGAGCCGCTCGCCTCAACAGTCTTTCCACGGCCGCTTATGAGATCAATGTCCCCTGTTGAATCCCACTCGGTATTGGCTTTGTATTTGATTGTCTGCAATCTTACGAGCCTAATATGAGTATCACCTCCCCCATATCCCTGAGTGATTCGTAAACGCAATTTATCAATATCATTCTGGGTAATATTGTTTATCAACACGAAATCTTGCTGCCAATACTTATCCTGGCTCACGGATTGCTTATCACCCTCTGGCGTGAAATCATAACTTCTATTTCCGGTTAACCGTAGCTCCGGTACGATGACATCTTGTTGTGCACCGCCCACAATCCCTGCAATATAGTTCTGACTCCATTCAACTCGCAACCCAATTCTATTAACTGTGATTTCGCCTATATCATCAGGTAGCGGTGGAGGAGTTTCTTGAGGGCCAACTGGTTGTAATGATGGGGCATCAGGAATACCAATTGTAAAGAGATAATCTCCTTGTTTTTGTAGTTCTGGATCAATTGCATAACGGATCGCTGGCCAATAGGCTTCCAGTTTTGTGCGATTTGTGATCTGGAGTGGATGGAATGGAATGAAGATTATTGGTTCAACTCGTTCTAAGTCAGTTCGTACGTAATAGCGTTGCAGAACTTCATAATACTGAACATTCAGTGAGTGCATATGGTTATAATTTGTGATATTTCGCGTTTGAATTTGTGATCCCTCTGCTTGGAAATCCTCGACGACAACGGTTGACCATAACGATCGAATGGCTGATGATTGCTGACTGGTGCTTTCTGTTATCCGCTGATTTGCATCAGCGGTAATTTCACGGTTCCCTCCACTTTCGCTTTCTATAAGGCCTACGGCTTGAGCACCTGAATACACTATCCCCCCGGCGGCAACACCAGCAGCAGCACCAACTAGACTGCCAATAATAGTTCCTCCGCCTGGTTCAACAACCGTACCAATGAACCCTCCTGTCGCCCCACCTAAAATAGCACCAGCAGCAACAAAAGAGCCAGCAGTAACAAAGGTGTTGGCCTCGGTGCTAGTCTTTCCAGCTTGGTGCTCCATTGCCACAGCTTTGGCAACTTCTTGCAAGGCAAAATTATGTTGTTGTTGACTGTCAATCAGTTCATTGAATTGACTTTCTTCTGATCGGCTTGTGCGGCTTCTTCGTCGCCAATCAACCATGGCAATATTTCGACTTTCACCAGGTGCTAAACAAAGGCTATGTACTATTTCGCCTAAGTTTGTACCCAAGTTTGTCCATCTCTGTCTATGCCCAGCTACATATCCCAGATAAAATACAGGGCAGGTTTGGCTAAGAAAAAGTCGCCGCAAATCTTCAGTTATTTTAGGAAAACAGTCTTGGTCAATTTCTAATTTAAGGTTACGGATGTCTTGCTTTCGGATGAAACTTGAATATCTCACTGACTGTGCCACTGAGCCAATCATCTGAGGCATCAATTCAGCGGGTGCTGATGGAGGTTCAATAAACCCATTATCAGGAGAGATTATGGCCGTAACGGCTTGATCATACCCTGGGAAGGAAGAAAGATCTGCGATAGTCCGAAGGCCAAACTGCTTAAGCACTAACGCTTCCCTTTCAGATATGTCTAACAATGCATTTACAGGCCACCCTGGAGCAGTGACAAGGTCAAAATTTAAGTACTCCTCTTTTATGAAACCCATCAGATTCTGAGGGATACTATCACCCGAGCGAACGGCCGCCATGATAAACCGAGCACTTTGAATAGGTTTGTAGGCTGGCAACTCCTTCATCGAGTCAATCCCTAATTGGGAGAGTATCTTTTGAGTTTCTTGTCCTTTTGGTATCAATCTTGATCTGAAATTCATGTTGTTTAATATCTCCTTATACTGTGACTTCTAAAAAATGTATCAACAGTTTTGACTCTTCAAAATCATAAAGGTGTAGTGCTCTGACAAAAACAGAAAGTTTCTTATAACAAAAGGATGTCTACAAAACCCCTGGTTAGAAATCTATATCTGTCTAGGTAAAATAAACCTTTAGGGATTGAATATATAAAAGGGATGCTTTTATTCCTTGAATTCCTCGAGCCGTCTGATCCTTTCCGATGTAGTAATCATATTCCATTCCTCTGCTGTTTTTATAAGACATCTCCGAATTCGCGTAATCTCCGCAAAAGGGTCGTAATACCATTTGCCAACTTTCGGAGAATCAGCAAGATAAATGTCTGTAAGGTGTTTTTGCTGATGAATCACTTCAATGTGTTGAATAGCATCATTAAAATCTAAAGAGGCGAGGCGATATGGAAAATAGTCGATTCCTGTTTTCGCTTTACTAAAAACAATTCTGCCTTCTTTCACAAGATCAAATTCATATTTTGTCTCTGGCAGAATTTGAGGTATGAGTACGCCGAGCAATGTGATTAAGAATCCAAGTCCGATAACTTTGTAAACATCCAGAATAAACTTAAGATATTCTAGGTGTAGTACGGGATCTGTAGGCAAGTCAGTTGAAAAGCCCCAGACAGTGACTAAGGCCATCAAGATTGCAGTTATGATAATGGCCCAAAGCAGGATGGTTTTGATCTTAATATTCAAGGCTTACCTCGTTTAATCGTTTCTATATCATAGATCACACACAATGGCATATGCATAGTCTTTCCGGTGATACTATCCCTGGCAAATTTGATAGTGTGTTTACAGATGAGTTCTTTGTTCACGCTGATATCGGCCGTTTCCTACCACCAAATCCTACCAAAACAATGTCCACAAAAAGTCCACAAACCCACCAACACCATCAATCTTGAATATTCACCACATAATGCTCATTTGCCAGTAGGCCAACACAATGAGGTCGGAGTTTATGAAACTGCGCTTGAAGATACGCACTGGCTTCGCTGGCTAACAAATCGCCTAGGCTCTCCCACAAGAACAGCACAATGAATTGATGCGTGTCGGGATTGCACAATAATATAGATCTTTTGAACCCTGACTGCGCTTGCAGCACAGGCAAAATGGACATTTTATAGATGTCGATCGCGTCATCCAACCTGCCGGGTTTCACCTGTCCGCTTAATACGCTTGCGTGCATACTTTGCTGCCTCTGCCTGTGCAGTATACGGATCGTGCGTTATGAAATCGTTAGGCGGCCGTTTTTTGCACAAAATTCGACGGATTTGTTACAATGGCGTTTATTGTCGGGTTTTAGTGTGAATAGATGCAGCATATTTTTCGCTATGACAGAAACTTTGACCATTTCATTGCTTGGTTTCCCTCAATTGGCGCGCAACGGCCGTTCCCTGCAACTCGCCTCCACCAAAGCAATCGCCCTATTGGCCTATCTCAGTGTATCGGGCATGTTACACAGCCGTGCCCAATTAGCCGTGCTGCTATGGCCCGAATCAGACAACAAACATGGGCGCGGCGCCTTACGCTATACCCTCTCCATCATCAAAAAAGAGATTGGGGGTGATTTCCTGATTAGCAACCGCCAGCAAATTGGTTTGGATCCAACGGCCGTTTGCACAGTGGATGTCGTTCAGATGCGCCAACTACTGTCGCCTGCACTGGGGCCGGAAGAAGCGCTAACAACCGCGCAGTGCGAACAGGTGGCGCAAGGTGTGGAGCTGTACCAGGCCGATTTTTTGCTGGGCTTTACCCTGCGCGACTGCGAACAGTTTAACGAATGGGCATTTATCCAGGCAGAAACGCTGCGGCGCGATTTGGCAACAGCCCTCAAACGGCTGGCATTAGTCTATCAACAGCAGCAAAATTATGATACGGCCCTGAATTATGCACATCGCTGGCTTAATCTCGATGCGCTGCATGAACCAGCCCACGTCCTGCTGATGCAGCTTTATGCAGAGTCGGAACAATGGACAGCCGTCCACGACCAGTATCAAGCATTAAATGATCTGTTAGAAAAAGAGCTGAACACACCGCCCCAACCCGAAACTGTCGCTTTATACCAGGAATTGTGTCAGACACGCACAGTTGAACTGCCCACCCCCACACCACTACGTGAACACACACCAGAACAGCGCAGTCAGTGGGTACTGATGGAAAAGATGCGTCGCTTTTGGGTCAACGGGTTGTTAAACTCTTTACGCAGCGAGGAAAGCTTCATCCACCTCAAATTGCAAGCTGTTCACGCTGTCGTCGATCATCCTTGGGCAGATGTACTCGACACACGCCACACGCCAACACCCGCCAACATTTACCACGCCTTTCGCAACGCCAATCGTGCCCTGCTGATCCTCGGCGCACCCGGAGCGGGCAAAACGGTGAGTCTGGTGGAACTGGCTGAATATCTGCTGGCGATGGCGGCAGCAGATAAAATGCAGCCGATTCCGGTGATTCTTAATTTGAGCAGTTGGGCCGGCAAACAGGTGGATTTAACCACCTGGGCAGTAGAAGAGATGGTAGCCAAATACCAGATTCCACGCCGTTTGGGACGCAGATGGTTGGGCCAAGACCGCCTCTTGCTGCTGTTTGATGGACTTGATGAAATGCTGCCCGATTACCGTATTGGATGTCTGACGGCACTCAACGCTTTCCGCCAGGAACATGGTCTGGCAGATATGGTGGTTTGCTGCCGGCAAGAGGCGTATGCGACGGCCGTTGCCACTTCCAATACCCGTCTACAACTCAACGGTGCGATTTTGATACGGCCGTTGACCACCCTTCAAATCAGAGAAAACACGCCCCCCTCCTTGGCTCATTCACTTTTTGCTGATGAAGCCCTGCTTGAACTGGCCCAATCGCCATTAACTCTCAATATGCTGCGCACCGCAGACCTGATAGGTTGGCGGCCGGAGGTCACACAAAATCTGTCAGGTCTCTCAACGACCAGCCATCTATTTGATGTGTATGTCCAGACCATGTGCCAGCGCCAAGCCGCCAGAGTACAAAACGGGCCATCCACCATCAAAGTAACCAACCACCTTTCCTGGTTGGCGGCCCATATGCAGAACCATAATCTATCTATTTTTTTAATCGAAGAACTACAACCAAGCTGGCTGAAAAACGGCCGTTTGCGTTGGTTATACCTTTTGCTGACGCGCTCCTTATTTACGGCCGTATTAGGCACACCAATTGGCTGGAGTTTTATACAGCTCCTTCAAATCAATCCACCAGGGATTGAATTGCAGTTTTTAAGTCAGGCAGCAGCAATGGTAGGCGTTACGGCCGTGCCCTGGAATGGCATCCTGTCAATATTTATGCTGGTGTTATGTACCGGTTTGGTAGTCGGTATGATTGATGGCTGCTTTTTCACATGGCGGCGTCACCAGGGAAACGAAGATCATATCAATCATAAACTAGGCTGGCTGCAATTGGTTTGTGTCAGCGTTGCAGTTATTGTATCCGCAACCTTTCTCTTTTCATTGACCGACGCGCTGTTGTTGGCGTTTGCCCTGGCCTGTATGGAAGCCGTTTGTTTTATATTAGCTTACGGGTATCTCAATTTCGGGCAAAGTTGGCGCACAGAAGTGCGAGCACGCGGCGCCTTAACCTGGTCATGGCACGACGCAATTAGTTTGGGATTGTTAGGTGTCGGGCTTTCTATTATTTGGTCCGGAGTCGCCTGGTTACAAGACCCAGCAAGTCCACGCTGGCTGCTGAATTTTCTCGCCACCGGTTTTACTTTCTTTTTATTGGGCGGTGTGCGTGGCAAAAAAGCCACTGCTCAAAATCGCCCCAATGAAGGCATTCGGATTGCAGGTACAAATGGATTCAAAGCTGCTTTACTGCTCTTCATTCCCACGACGCTTCTGATTGGAATTGTAATCAACCCGCTTTCTGGTCTATTGACCGGGATTTTATACGGCATGTTGGCAGGAATAATGCATGGCTTCAACGATGTGTTAAAGCATCTCGCCATTCGCATGTTGCTGTGGTTTGAGCACAGCATGCCCCTACGCTATTTGTCATTACTTGATTACGCGAGCGATAGCGTTTTGCTCCAAAAAGTTGGTGGTGGCTTCACTTTCCGTCACCGTTTACTGCAAGAACATTTTGTCACCACGGCTGAACAGAGCCTCGCTAAACTAAACGGAATCACGCATTTACCTTCATAGAAAACGTGCTTTTAGGTAACCACTCAGGTTTCCTCGCTTGTAGCCAGTCTCCTGACCATGCCACAACCAGACGCGCTCAGGAGACACGATACTGAACAATTTTAGACAAATTAGCAGGTAATCAGACATTTCGCTCGCGTTTCATTAGACATTCGATTCACGGCGTAAATTAGACCACGCTATGGGGAACCCATGAAACAGTCACCTAGCTTGACAATTGGCAAACCTAAGCTATAAATACAGGGTAGTAAACATGCTATATCCTCGAACGCTGTCCCCAAAAAACAGTGTCGTAATGCAGCACAATCGACATTCACAATTAAAACTACACAAAGAAGGATTCCGACACTATGCAATCCACAGCAGAATTTAACGGCTTAGGCATGCCAGTTTTTATGGCTTTTGGTTGGGCTGGAGAAGAAACGGCGCAAAAGTATGCGCTTGAACAGTTAGAACTATTCGCCGCAGCATTACAGTCTAATTTACCTAAGCTGCTTCGTAATGAGCTGCCTGTTTCTGGCTTAAGCCAGGAAACTCAAGGCTCCTATCTAGCAGCAGATGAAAATGTAGAAGAAAACATTTATATCGCTTTTTATGCACGTCCCAAAAGTTTGGAAATCATCTTGGGTCTGAGTAATAAGGCACTGCTTGCGAAAGGGCTGAAACGTATTGAAAAAGACCCTGTTGCTTTTCATCGGTTGCTGAAAAATTTGGGGCCGGATTGGAATTTACATATCCAACAGATTCACATCAACGAAGAAACTGGCGAACAAAGCCCGTATCAGGATGTGTACAAAGATAGTATCAACGCGTTAGATGAAGAAACGGCCGTTGAGATAATCAATAAAACCATCTACCTGAATGGTGAAGCTAAATGGGTCACACCCATCTTCATCTACCAACGGCTGCCATCTGAACAAGCAGCCAATATGGGCAAAGCAATCATACCCGTGATGACAGAACGTCTTGACCTGCTGACACCACTCGTTTTCCTATTAACAGGTCGCTCATCCCGCAAAGCGGAAAGCAGCCTTAAAATAAAACAACCAGCAAAGACAAAAAGAAAAGCTAAAAAAAGCCAAGCCCCTCTGCCCGAAAAAACCGCAGGCACATCAACTGCCCCGCGCACACAAGAATTTACATACGAAACAGAATTGAAACCATTACATCTGCGCAAAGGGTTTATTAACATGACCCCGCATCATTGGCCTTTCTTCCAACTTACAGCCCGGTCGGAAACCCGTGCCATCACTTTATTAGGTGAAGGCATACGTGATACAAACAGCTCCGTCTGGCGTTTGCAGCCTAACAATTTAGCACGTCTCGTGCTTAGTCCACAGGCACACACTTGGTTAGAAGATAACTTTGTTGCTGGTGATGTTGTCCAACTCACAGCGACAAAAATGAGTGACAAAGAAATCCAAATCATTGTAGAAATGACTGAATAATGGATTAAACTCAATAAAACGTTAAAATGAAGGGTGTTAAACTAACACCCTTTTTTGTTTACAGGGTTAGTTTTGGCTTTAAGAACAACTAACAGCCTGCGAGTGTGTTATTTGATTTGGATACTTAAATTATTATGTCCCGAACAAAAATCGTTGCTACTATAGGTCCTTCCTCCAATAACCCGGAAACAATTCGGCGGATGCTTGCTGCGGGCATGACAGTTGCACGCATCAACTTCTCGCACGGAAGCCATGATGCCCATAGTGCCACTGTCAAAATGCTGCGCGAAGTCGCACGCTCGGAAAACCGCGTGTTAGCAATTCTCGCTGATTTGCAAGGGCCAAAAATCCGCTTGGGGCATGTGAAAGCAGGCGGCATGGAGCTTTCGTTAGGCGATGAAATCGTGCTAACACCGCATCCAGGGCAGCCAGCCATGATCCATTTGCCGCATCCTGATTTGATCGCAGCCGCCATGCCAGGTGCACGTCTAGTCGTAGGTGATGGTGAAATAGAATTTACCGTTGCTGAAAAAAAGGGTGACACACTGCACTGCTTTGTCACCGTAGCGGGTCTGTTAGGATCACGCAAAGGTATCAATGCCCCCGGTACAGACCTACCAATTTCGAGCATGACAATCAAAGATCGCACAGATTTTGATCTAATTTGTAAACTAGACTTTGATTATGTGGCACTTTCTTTTGTACGTTCTACTCAAGATATCCAAGAATTACGCGACTTAATGGCTGAAAAAGGGTGTAACATTCCCATTATTGCCAAAATTGAAAAAAGTGAAGCGCTTGATCATTTGGAAGAAATTCGGGATGCATCAGATGGCATGATGGTAGCCCGCGGTGACTTGGGCATCGACATGCCACCCCAAGAAGTGCCCTTGTTGCAAAAACGCATCATCAATTGTTGTAACGAAGTGGGTAAGCCGGTAATTACAGCAACCCAAATGCTGCAATCGATGGTGGGACATCCACGGCCGACCCGCGCAGAAGCCAGTGATGTGGCGAATGCAATTTTGGATGGCACAGATGCAGTGATGTTGTCGAATGAAACAGCGATGGGAGATTATCCAGTCGAATCCGTTTTGATGATGAAGCAGATTGGCGAAATCATTGAAAGTGCATTCCCTTATGAATATTGGCGTAATAAACGGCACGGCAAAGGGCTTTTTAATATAGCTGAAGCGATTAGTGGGGCGGCTTGTGATGTTGCTGAAGAGATTAATGCCCGCGCAATTGTGGCGACGACACTGTCGGGTTATTCAGCGCAACAGATCGCACGCTACCGGCCACGAACACCAATTATGGCGGTTTCGCCTTTGGAGAAAACCCAGCGTAAATTGGCGCTCGTTTGGGGTGTCGACTGCCTGCTCGTGCCCGACTTTTATGAAACCGATGAGATGTTACAACAAACGGCCGCAGCGTTACGGCCGTTTCACCTTAACCCTGGTGATAAAATCGTGATTACGGCGGGTGTACCCTTTGGCCGTAGTGGCAAAACGAACTTGATCCAGGTGCATGAAATAACCCCCGATGACATTGAGTAATTGGTTTGCGAGCAAACGTTCCATGCCGCTCATCATTGGACATCGTGGCGCCAGCGCCGCTGCCCCCGAAAACACATTAGCCGCTTTTCACCAAGCAGTCGAACAAGGAGCCGATGGCATTGAGCTGGACGTACAGCTTACGGCTGATGGTAAGATCGTTATTATCCATGACGATGATGTGGCGCGTGTCTCTAATGGAATTGGCAAAGTAACTAAGA
>CAYGMR010000143.1:9706-11410 GCA_964350725.1 uncultured Ardenticatenaceae bacterium
CTAAGATGACGCTGGCACAGTTAAAGGCGCTAGACTTAGGACAAGGGCAAACCGTCCCGACACTCGATGAGTTGTTTGAAATGTTAGGGCCAGCAACCCTTTACAATATTGAAATCAAAGATTTTTCTATACGCGATCGCGGGTTAGAAACGGCCGTTGCCGAGCGTGTCGCCGCCCATCATCTAGAAAGCCAGGTACTCATCTCCAGTTTCAACCCACTCGCGGTACGCCGTGCAAACCATGTTTTTAGCAAAGCTACCCCCGTTGGCTTATTACGCGAAGCTGGATTTTTGCAATACAGCTATTTAATCGCCCCAGCCCCTGCCGATCATCCCCATTACACAATGGTAAATGCAAACTACATGGCCTGGGTAAAAAAACGGGGTCAGCGAGTCAATGTGTGGACAGTTGATGATCCTGCCGAAGCACAACGCCTAACCGCCTTGGGTGTGGATGCTATCATCACCAACAAACCAGCATTTTTACGCACCAGCCTCAAGTAACGTTTTCGTCAAAAGATTTATACAAGCATTACATGGCCCCATCGACAGCAAAATAACATCCTTCGCGAAGGTAATAAAGAATATATATGAAATTCGTAAAATCTATAGCTCTGGCCAGTCTGTTGGCTGCAAAAAAAGTCCGGGCATCGTTTGACACCCGGACTTTTTATGTCAAATGATCAACTCGTTTACTGAATTGACGGCGAGTTGTCATTTCAGAAGTTATGGCTGGGTTGAGTCATAGAGCGGACCGTCATCAACGGCCGCACCATTGTTCCCCTGATTCTTAGGCACGCTCACCTGCACCACACCAGAACAGGAACCGCCCTGGCCGTCATTGGCGGTGAAACTGATATGGTAGTAACGGCCGTTGCCATTGCCCTTGCGCTCGGCACGTACCTGGGCGGTGCCGCTGCCAATGCCCTGACCATCAGGCCCTGTATCGCCACTTCCAGTGCCATTGGTAGGTTCATCCTGGAAGATGCTGGTGATAATGATGGTAATGGGATCTCCATCACCATCTGTGACACCATTCACATTAACCGGCTTGAACTGGTGGTTTGGCGGCCAGAGGACGGAAACAGTTGGCGTGGCACTGCTGCAAACTGGCACGTCATTGACTACGGTAACTGTGATAGTTACAACGGCCGTATCACAGGCACCATCACTATCACAAACCTCATAGTTGAAACTATCGCTGCCGTTAAATCCTGGATCCGGTGTGTAGGTAAAATTGCCATTGCCATTGTCCACCAAGCTGCCGTTGGCTGGGCTGATGAGCACAGTGACGCTGTTCACATCCAGGTTGCCGTCTACATCGCTATCGTTGGCTAGCACGTCGATGGCTACCGGTGTTTCTTCAGGCGTTGTTGCACTGTCGTCATTTGCCTCCGGCAGGTCATTGACGATCTCTACCAGAACGGCGACCATGGCTGTGGCGCAGGAATTATCGCTATCGCAGACCGTGTAATCAAAGCTGTCTGTTCCGTTGAAATTCAGAGCCGGTGCGTAGGTAATCGAACCATCCGGGTTGATCGTGGCTGTGCCATTGGCCGGTGTAGTCACGGCGGTGGTTGTAAGGCTCTGATCCTCATTGGCCGGGCCGGCAGAGTCGTTATCTTGTACCTGGATGGTAACCGCTGTGTCTTCATCGGTAGATGCCGAATCATCCAAGGCCACGACCGGGTCGTTGACTGAATTG
>CAYGMR010000144.1:0-3932 GCA_964350725.1 uncultured Ardenticatenaceae bacterium
CTTCTTCATGTGCCTGGGCTAAAATGCGATCTTTTTCGCCTTCAATGCGGGTTGCACGCTTGACTTCTTCGGGCACAGCGACACGCATTTGGTCTACGATGCCAAATATGCGGTCTTCGTGTACCATGAGATAGGCACTCAATGGCAGTCGAAAGCTATCGTTTAATGTTTGTTCAAGGCGGTCAACCAGGTGTTGTATGTCCATATTTCTACCCTGCTGTGCCCCTTCGTGTTCCTGTTTTTATCTGAATAGTTACATTTATTATAGATCAGACGCTTAATCACGCAATGATGGTTTTTGGTCGAAATCTACATGATCTATTTGAAAACGGCCGTATAGTGCCTCAGCCACATTAACAGGGACCATGCTGGTCACATTGCCCGCCAGCGAAGCGATTTCACGGACCGTCGTGCCGCTTAAGAAAGTGTGCTCCTCTTTGGTCATCAAGCTGATCGTTTCCAAATGAGGAGCCAGGCGTTTGTTAGCCAATGCAGAACGGAATTCAAACTCAAAGTCGGAAAACACGCGCAAACCACGCACGATCACCTGCGCATTGATCTCAGTTGCAAAATCAACCAGTAGTCCACTAAAGGGCATCACCTTGATCTTATCATTTTGGCCATCAAGCGCTTCGTGAATCATTTGCATGCGCTCATCAACTGTAAACAATACCGATTTAATCGGCATATGATGATCATAAACCGCCACTACCAGTTCATCAAACAAAGCCGCCCCACGATGCATAAGATCGAGGTGTCCGTAATGTACTGGGTCAAAAGTGCCTGGGTAAACTGCACGTTTAATCAAAATATTCTCCTTACGTTTTGGGCTTAAAGCCAGTCGCACGATCCCAATACGGCATGGTCAGAGCCTGAGTGCACCGAAGTGAGGCCGGCCGCGAGCGAGTCGTGAGACCTTAACTAACATCGCCAGCTTGTGCCCAGAATTTAGCTACACGGTCACGTAGTGCCGCGTGTTCTGGTTGCACAAGCAAGGGATCGGCTGCAAAAATAGTTTGTGCTTCATGTTGGGCGGTTTCTAATAGTTCCATGTCGAGCAGCGATGCCATTTGTAATTCGGGCAAGCCACTTTGGCGTCTGCCAAAAAATTCACCGGGACCCCGCAATTCCAAATCCTTTTCAGCAAGAATAAAACCATCATTGGTTTGTTCGAGTGCTTGCAGCCGCTTTTCAGAATCGGCGGAGCTGTCATCGGCAACCAAGATGCAATAAGATTGATGTTCGCCACGACCCACACGGCCACGGAATTGATGCAGCTGTGCGAGACCAAAACGGTTAGCGCCTTCGATCACCATCACTGTGCTGTTGGGCACATCGACACCGACTTCAATGACAGAGGTCGCGACGAGTATGTCGGTTTCACCTGTGTAGAAAGCACGCATGGCCGCTTCTTTTTCGCTGGAACTGAGACGGCCGTGTACCAACCCCACCTTCAAATCAGCAAAAACCGCATTTTGTAA
This sequence comes from uncultured Ardenticatenaceae bacterium, assembly GCA_964350725.1. Taxonomy (GTDB): domain Bacteria; phylum Chloroflexota; class Anaerolineae; order Promineifilales; family Promineifilaceae; genus JAACFF01. The sequence continues at coordinate 1,482 of CAYGMR010000144.1, forward strand.
CACCTCAAACTCTTCGACGGCCGCTTTCGCATCAATGTTTTCAGATTCTTCCACTAATGGAAAGATGATATAGGCTTGGCGACCTTCTAAAACCTGTTTGCGAATAAACGTGTAGGCGCGTTCACGTTCGCTGGTGCGCAGCCAACGGGTTTTGATTTCTTGTCGTCCCGGTGGCATTTCATCCAGAATGGATAAATCCAAATCACCATAAAGTGAGAGTGCCAGTGTGCGCGGAATGGGTGTGGCCGACATCACCAACAGATGTGGATTAATCGTGCCCGCTTCAGATTGGGGTCCTTTTTGGCGTAGAGCGCCGCGCTGTTCCACACCAAAACGATGCTGTTCATCGATCACTGCCAGCCCCAGTTTTTTGAACGTAACTGACTCTTGAATCAAGGCATGTGTGCCGATTACAATTTGGGTCGTGCCAGCAGCTAAACTTGCATAAATACGTTCTTTTTCAGCAGCGTTTGTGCTGCCAGTTAGCAGTTCGATTGTGATATCCAATGGCGTTAACAGCTTGGATAAGCCTTTATAATGCTGTTCGGCCAGGATTTCAGTGGGAGCCATCAAAGCAGATTGTGCGCCTGCGCGTACGGCAGCAAACATGCCTGCTGCTGCGACAACCGTTTTGCCAGCACCAACATCCCCTTGTAAAAGGCGGTTCATGGGGACATCACAACAAATGTCAGCGAAAATTTCTTGAGTGACTTTCTCTTGGGCATTGGTGAATTTGAAGGGCAGTTCGGCACGGAAAACCTCAAATTGTTCCTCTGTGATTTGCAATGGGATACCGGGTTGTGATTGCCATTCGTGCCGCTGTCCTTGCATACCTAATTGCAGCAAGAACAGTTCATCAAACATGATGCGACGGCGTGCTTTGTGCAGACTTTCTTGGCTGTCAGGAAAATGGGTTTTGGCGACTGCTTGTGGCAATGTGTATAGATTTTGACGTTGGCGTACGTTTTCTGGCAATGGATCGGGAATGCGTGGGGCCCATTGAGTAACGGCCGCGCGCATGGTATCGCGCATTTTTTTACTGGCTAGTCCTTCGGTTAGTGGATAAACCGGTACGATACGACGTGTGCGCAACGGCTCGATTTCCAAAGGTTCCCACTGTGGTGAGTTAAACACTGGACGGCCTAAAAATTGTTCGACTTTGCCGCTGATTACGATTTGCATGCCAGCGTGCAGTTTTTCAGTTAACCAGGGCTGGTTGAACCAGGTTGCTTGCACTGAACCCGTGCCGTCGTTGATTGTGGCGCGCACCATAACTTGACTATTGCGAGTGCGTTGGGCGCGTGTTTGCCAGATTGTGCCAATGATGGTGACCTGCTCGCCATAAACCAGCTTGTTGATGGGTTTCATTAAGGTGTAATCATCATAACGGCGTGGAAAAATGTATAAATATTCCCAAATGGTTTGTGCGCCCAGCTTGTTGATTCTTTCCGCGAGTTTAGGTGCGATACCGTGTAATGTTTGAATGGATTGGGACAAACCTTCTGGGTCTGGTTCAACAGGTTCGGGCTCGGGCTCCGGCGCGGCCGTTTCTGGCTCGGGTTTGGGTGCTGGTTTCGGTTTGTCTTTCTTTTTTTGTTGTGGCGGTGTGCTTTTCTTGTTTGATGATGGCGACGGCCGTTGGGTTTTTTGTGGGTCTGAGCCAACGCGTTCTTGACGCCGTTGCAGACTTGCCATCAACCCATCAATTGCTTTGGCGCGTGCCTCTTTGCCGGGTAAACGGCCGTATTCCATCAAAACTTCAGAGGTTTGTTCGATAAGTACCTTATCAGCTTCATCTTGCGCTTCGGCTTGTGCCTGGTCAACCCAATAGATAGCAAATTGGTGAATGCCGCCAACGACGGCTTTATCTTGATAATCTTGTTGTTTTTCTAACGCTAATACGCGTTCTAATCGTTTGAATGCTCGTGCCATAGTTTTTTTGGAGCTGATCAGCCGGTCAGCATTTCAGCTAGTCAGCCTGATTTTTTTGCTGATTACTGACAATCTGATTGGCTGACTGGCTAGTTATTTTCGAATGAATGCCACCCCAACCGCGTTGGGGCCTGCATGAGCGCCGATAGCTGGTGTGATTTCCATGACTGGGACGCTTTGGTCGGGTGGAAATAAATGCTGTAATTGTGTCTTTAGGCTTTCAGCGCCTTCGATATTATTTGTATATAGTATCGCAATGCGTGCCAGGGGGCTGAGTTCTTCAGTCATCTTGAGCATCTCACGGATTGCGCGTTTGGAGGTGCGTACCTTCGCTGCTTGCCCAACTTCGCCATTAAACACACTCACAATTGGCTTGATTCGCAGCAGCGTGCCGGCTGCAAATTGCGCCCAGCCCACGCGACCGCTGCGTCGCATGAATTCCAAGGTGTCGAGGATGGCAAAGATATGTGCCTTGGGTCGGATTTCTTCTAAGAGCGTCATGATTTCAGGCAAACTTTT
>CAYGMR010000144.1:3942-11392 GCA_964350725.1 uncultured Ardenticatenaceae bacterium
GGCTTCGGCAGCCATAATGACTTGTAAACCTGCACCCATCGTCAACTGCATGCTATCAAACAAGGTGATTGTGGCACCGGTTACTTCTGCCGCACCCAAGCGTGCTGAATGAAAAGTAGCACTCAAGCCTTCGGGGATATGGATCGAGATGATTTCGTCTGCGCCATTATCGGCTAGTTCTTGGTAAACGGCCGTAAATGAGCCAATAGAAGGTGCGGCCGTTGTCGGAAACGTAGTGTAGGTGGGCAAGTTATCAAAAAACTCGCGGCGTGTTAGTTCCACGCCGTCCAAATAACTCTCATCCCCGATATTGACATACACCGGTATGATCGTGATATTTAGTTCTGCAGCAATATCAGCGGGTACATCACAAGCGCTGTCAGTTACAATGCGAATAGTCATGGTTTGTTCAGCTATCAGCTTTTCAGCTTGTCAGCAGTTCAGCTTTTTTGCTGATTGGCTGACTAGCTGACCGACTGATTAGCTATTCTGCCCCTAAAATAAAGAAATAATGTGCTTGGCCGCCAGCAAGCAATTCTACCTCGACATCGGGATACAAGCTCTCAATTTGAGATTGGAGTTGGGTCGCGTCGTTTTCGGTCATGTCAGCTCCATAATAAACGGAGACAATTTCGCGGTCTTCCAATTCCATGTTTGCCAACATATCCGGCAAGATGTCGTTCATTGCCGGACCCGATGCAGCGAGACGGCCGTCGACAAGGCCGATTAACTCACCTTCATGCACTTCGACACCATCCAGTGTCACAGTTCGTGTGGCGCGTGTGATTTCACCCGTGCTCACTTGTTGCGCGACTTCCCACATGGCAGCGACCGTTTCTTCCAGATCCGCATCAGGTTCCAGAGCTAACAAAGAGCAAATCCCTTGTGGCATCGTGCGTGTTGGTAATACTTTTATCTGTTTTGGGCTTAAGTCGCGCACCGCCTCAGCGGCCAAAAAGATATTTTTATTGTTGGGTAAGATGATGATTTTATCTGTGGCCACATCTTGTGTGGCCTGGAAAATCTCTTCTGTGCTGGGATTGTTGGTCTGGCCGCCATTGACGACATAGGCAGCACCCATGCTGCGAAAAATAGCAGATAAACCAGCACCAGCTGCTATGGCGACCACACCAATTTGGCCAGGCTCTACGGCCGTTTCAGGAACAGCAGCGGGTACGAACCCATTCGGCATATCCACAATCTCTTCCATTTGCAGTTGCATATTCTCGACAACCACATCTGTGATTTGCCCCAGACTGGCGCCGTATGCCAATGGTTCACCAGGATTGTCGACATGGATATGTACCTTGATAGTTTCTGAATCACCAACGACGACTGTGGAGTCACCCATGGCATCGATACGATTGCGCACATCAAGTACATTTAATTCGTTGCCTAACAAAATAAATTGCACGTCGTAATGATTTTCAAGCACACCACTTTCTGGCACAACCAACGCTTGTGCTGAAGTCGGTGCTTCGCGACTTATCGCGTCAGTTTGGGTGGCGGCCAACTGCTCCAAATTGCGCATTTGTCCGTTCACATAGCGCAACATACCTTCAAAGATATAGACGAGCCCTTGTCCGCCGGAATCGACCACGCCCGCTTGTTTGAGAATGGGCAATTGCTCTGGTGTGCGCTCCAATGCTTGTTGGCAGCGTTCGACGACGCGTTCCATGAAAAAGCGTAAATCGGTACTTTTTTTGGCTGCTTCGGCTGCTTCGGCCGCCCCTTCACGAATAACCGTGAGGATTGTGCCTTCGACTGGACGCATAACGCCGTTGTAGGCTGTTTCTGAAGCTTCAAAAATAGCATGTGCCAGGTCTTGTACATTGAAGGTTTCTTTGCCCTTGAGCCCTTTGGCTAAACCACGCCAGATTTGACTGAGGATCACACCAGAATTGCCACGTGCGCCCATTAAGGCCCCCTGTGACAGGCTGGCGGCGACTTTACCTACATGTAATTCTGCGCTGCTTTCGACACGATCAATTGCGGACCGCATGGTAAGCAGCATATTGGTGCCCGTGTCACCATCCGGCACAGGGAATACATTCAGCGAATTGACATACTGGTGGTTTTGTTCCAACCAGATCAATCCTGCTTTTGCTAATTTACGTAATTGACGGCCGTTGCACTGCACCCATTTTTCATGTACGGATGGTGCGACCCTTGAACTATACTGAGCCAATTTTCTCTTCCTCTCGACTTTTGGAATCGTCTAATCCTGATTGTCAGGGTTAAACCGCAATCCTTGGATATAGACGTTGACAGCATGCACGGGCAAGCCGATTGCTTTTTCGACGTGAAATTTTACGGTATGTTGGATGCTTTCGGCAACGGTTTTGATGCGTACACCATATTGCACGATGACATAAGCATCAATTTCGACACCATCAGTAACGGAACGAATTTCGATGCCACGACGGCTGTCACGGGTTAACAGATTGGCAATGCCATCTGCTAAATTTTTACTTGCCATGCCAACCACACCATAACATTGATGAATTGCTTGATTCGCAACAGTGGCAACCGCGCTTGACGAAATGTCAATTTGTCCTAAGTTTTCATCTCTTGTAGGCATATTTTCTCCAGCGCACCTAGATCACGGGGTACACTAAATTATTATAAAAAATGTAGGGCATACCCTACTAAATTATTAATCTGGTTGCAAATCAATCAGCCTTGTGTATAATCTGGACTTGATTATTTTGCAATCGAGCGGCCTCAGTGGTCGCTTTTAATTTGTCAGGTAGGTGAAATTATGGCTAAATGTCAGATTTGTGGCAAGGGGCCGATGTCAGGCCACAACGTTAGCTTTTCGCAAAAGAAGACCAAGCGGCAGTTTAAGCCCAATATTCAGCGTGTAACATTTCAGGAAAACGGCCGTAAAGTCCGTAAGTCTATTTGTACGCGCTGTTTGAAGACTCAAGCGAAGAGTTAATCCGTTTTTTAAACATATCGTATCGCATTAGGTCAACCACATGGTTGGCCTTTTTGCTTTTACGTGCCTGGTTAGCATGAAGTGTTAAGCAGGCAGTTGCTCTGTATTTACTGACGATTGCTTGTTTGTACGTTGTGCCAGCCAACGGGCAAAGGATGCCTCACTTTCTAAGGATTGTTTGCCCAGCAATAAACCTTCAACACCAATATCTTCATCTAGTTCAGGCCAGTGGATGCCATAACTCGCCCCTGCAATCTGAAAGTTTGTACGTTCTTTAGCGGTGCCATAGGCCAAACGAGGAAACCACATCAGCGGCACAGTAATTGTGCGCCCATCCGTCAAATCGACACTTAATGTATCATCGGTGACCGTTACAGCCATCACTTTCGGCATGATTTGCAGTCCCTCGACAGAAGTTGTCCCATTCATTACGTAATTTCTCCAAATTCTCATGTGCCAACCGCTCGATCACTCGTAGTTCATGGCGTTTGTAACCCAAATTCTCAGCTAACCGCACATCTGGATCGAGCCAAAGCTTGGCACTCAAGTTATCCCGCTCCACATGCATGTGTCTAGGTTCTCGACAATCGTAGGGGTAAAAATAGACGAACCACTACGTAATGCAGTTGGCATAACAATACACGCTCTCCTTTGACGGCATCATAATTAGCTGTGCCATTATATCACATGATGCATTATCACGATGATCAAAAGTAACTATTCAGGTGCTCCGGCCGTGTCTCCTGACCGAGCCGGATAGTGTCGCGGTGAGGACACCGGCCACAGCAAGAGAGGCTGCATAGTTACGATCAAAATAAATTAATGACAGCGCTCAAGAACTTTGTGACATCTATACCCTACACGTTGCTTAGGACTGATGATTAAATAATAGATGAAAGTTCATCGTCAGCCTTGTGGAGCGGTAAGGAAACAACATTATTGTCTCATTAAAACTCCGTTCCTTAAGCATGAATTATACTGCCGAGGACGTGTTTAGCCCCTGCGGATAGTAGCGCTTGACGCACGGCCGTTTCTGTTTCCACAGTCACCAATGCAATCATATTCCCACCACGTCCGCCACCGCTCAACTTTGCGCCCAGCGCACCTGCTTGTTGGGCTGCTGCCACAAGCTGGTCTAGTTCGGGTGAGGAGACCGTCATTTTGTCCAAAACAAGATGATTTTGATTCATCAATGCGCCGATTAAGGAAAGATCGCCGTTTTCGATCGCTGTACGCGCAGATTCGGCGATATGGGCACATTGATCAAAAAGCGCTTCGAAGGTTGCCGGATCGGCTTGCCATTGACGGCGCACGTCACCCACAGAGAGTTTTGTGCTGCTGCTGATCCCCGTGTCACCTACGAGCAAGTGCAACGGCCGTTTTACTGCAAAGGTCTCGATTCGATTCTGGGGCTGTTGGCGCACAAAATAGACCGGTTTTTCATAAGTGACAACTGTGTTGTCTATACCGCTGGGTGTGCCATGATAAATCTTCTCGACTTCATAGGTCAGCTCTGATACCCAGGCTGGTGTTGCCAGATCAGCAAAACCCAAAAAGGTCGCCAATGCACGGATGACGGCGGCTGTGATAGCCGCTCCACTGCCTAAGCCGCTGGCAATGGGAATCTGGCTGCTGACAGTGATTGTCATCGGCGGAAGGTCTGTGATCTTGGTGGCTGCTTGTACTTGCTGAACGGCCGCGCCAAAAGCGTCGCCATCCGCTAACGCCGTTCCCAATGTTTTTTCAATGTCCAAGTCAGGAGCCAGCAAGCGTACCCCAGGCGTTTGGGCAGCTTCAATTTGGGCGGTGGCGCGAATTTGGGAAAGGGGGCTGGCGATGGCGGGACGGCCGTAGACTACTGCATGTTCGCCAAATAAAATAATTTTCCCTGGAGCTGTCGCTGTAACCATAACTTACTTAATAATTGAAAAAAGTTGCACGGAGTTTCACGGAGCTGTTAAAGAGATTTACGGAGAGGTTTGGGAGAAATTTTTCAAGAATCGTATTGGTTGCCTGAAAAGTTTATGTTGTCTTAAACAAAAACTCCTATAACTCCGTGCCCCTCCATTTTTCTCCGTGCAACTCCGTGTTCCTTCTATTTACCCCAAAATGTATATTGCCACAAAGACAACCATGCCAAATAAAACCATCGACATTTGCATGGGACGATCACGCAAAAAGATATCTTCGGGCGCGCCGCCTTCATGGCGTACATGGATTAAATACAGATAGCGGAAAATGGCATAGACCACAAATGGAATTGACAACATCATCATATGATTGTCGGGTACACCTTCTGCCAAAAAGGTATATAAGCTGTAGGAGACGACGGCACTGGTGGTGACAATGCCCAATAAGCGGTCAATTAAGTCCAGATTATACTCTTTCAATATCGAGCGATGGCTGCTGGCGCCTTCGCCGAGCAAAACCAGTTCATGCCGCCGTTTGCCCAAAATCATGAATAAGGCCAAAAAACCACCAAAAACATAGAGCCAGGGCGAAAAACGTTCGACATTGATGACAACAACACCCGCAGCAATGCGCAAGATAAAGCCAGCTGTGACCATCATGACATCAACCAGCACCACATTTTTAAGCCAGAATGTGTAGGCAACTTGAATGATCAGATAGGCCAATAAGACCAGTCCGAGTTCGAAATCGAGAGCGAAGCCCGCCGCGAGACTGCCTAACGCGAGGAGTGCGGCTGCGATACCCGCTACGGTTGGACTTAACTGCCCTGCAGGCAACGGCCGATTCTTTTTGGTCGGGTGTTGGCGGTCATTTTCGATGTCGGCCAGATCGTTCATCAAGTAAACGGCACTCGACATCAAACATAACAAAACAAACGCACCCAATGTGCGTAAAACACTAATCGGGTCAGTCAGTTTGTCATCGAATATCAGGGCGACAAAGACAAAAATGTTCTTTGACCATTGTCGGGGTCGCATTGTTTTGATTAAACCAATAAGCATAATACATATTGTATCGCGAACATGAGAGAAACAGAATTGTTTATGAAGGATTGGTTAGTTGGATTGGCAACAACTTGATTTGTTTCTGGCCTCTTTGTCATGTATGATGTGAAACATTGCATCAACCAGATGAAAAGGTGGGAATTTTAGATGACGAACGCAGCCGAGCAGTCAGAACAAATAAGCGATAATTCACAGATAAAGCCAGCGATGCTTCGTGCCGACAATCTGCTTTCTGCAGAATTTGATTACATCGCCCAATCGGCTTTTCAAGCGAATGAGGATCGTGCGCGGGTTAGCACCTATTATGTGGTTACTTTTGGCACCTTAGTAGGCGCATTTTTTAGCCTCCAGGTTGACAACGCTGTACTCGATAATCTCTACCGTGCTTTAATTATCGTATTCCTGACCTTGACACTGTTTGGCATCTCTACGCTGCTGCAATTGGTACGTTTGCGTCAAGCCTGGACGGAAAGTGTGCACGCGCTGAACCAGATCAAGCAATATTATTTCGACCAATTTGAAGCCACAAATCTTGAAAATGCTTTTCGCTGGCGGACAACCACGATACCCAAAATGTATAAGCCATGGAGTATAGCATTTTTGTTGGCGCTTCAGGTCGCTTTGTTGGGTGGGGTGTCGTTGGGTGCGGCCGTATATTTTATGGGGCTGCTGGCAGGGAATACAATCTGGATGTTAGCGATTAGTGTAGGTTTGATTTATATGAGTGTGCAAATATGGCTTTATAGGCGACTGCTAAAAAACAATCAAGCGTAGTAAAAATCATCTAGTATTTTGCTTTGATAATACACCTATAAACAAAAACAGGTGCAGAAGTATATAACTTACTGCACCTTTAATTAATATGACTAGTAATCTCAAGTGTTTTTATGTTTGAATGCAAACTATAGGGTATTAACCTCCCCCTACCACATCTCCGAGTAAAGGTGTCAACGTCGCTACAAACACACTAAGCAAGATCGCCCATTTCCATAGAGAGACCTTGTTTTTCATTAGCCCCCGCCCCCAATCACATCGCCAAAATAAGAATTTTTCATAACATCCTCTTTTTAAAGTTTTTTGTTTCACTGCGTCTAATACGCATAATTTTGTATCGGGATAAAACTACCATCTTTTAGAATAATATGTGTTTTAGGCCCGTCTAACAAACGTTAGCCGGGCTAGTTTCGATCTAATTGATTTTTGCCAAGTTTAATCAATGAAACTAATTGCGAGTAGAGATCAACCAACAGCATTCCATTCATCAACCTTAGCTTGTAATCTATTATTTGGAAAACTCGTATGATAGGTGTTAACAAAATGAGAACCCGTACAGCACTAATAAATATGAAAAGCTACTCGAAACAATAAAATTATACGAGAAAGAACATCACTATGTCAATAGAACATTAGCTCTGGTGTTTATTGACGACCTTTTCTAACTATTAATTAATGGTCAATTTAACCATTAACTCTGTGGGACTCTATGGAGTGAATAATGAAGGTGATTATTCAATAAGACCACCAGATCCGATAA
>CAYGMR010000145.1:0-11381 GCA_964350725.1 uncultured Ardenticatenaceae bacterium
TGTTCCGCTGCATACGAACGCCTATACGAGCTAGAGTTCGCAGCAGCGCAAGAAAGCCTACCGCAGCCGGCCAACCTGCCAGCACTTGACATCTCATTTTTGCAAACGGCCGTTGTCACAAAAACCGTCCGCTTGGCAAAAATAAAGTCTGCGGTGCAAGAGGTCGGGGACAAATTTGTGGTTGCTTTGACAGAAGAGATTGTAGGTTTATTACGGCCGTTGCCCAATGCCACACCCGTTTTACGCAGCAGCAGCGCAGAGCGTTATGCCGAAATCTTTTTTCAACTAGACCCCTCAGACCTACCGCAAAGTGACCTACCCTTTACCATCACCGCTTTTCGGGATGCGCAAGTATCTGATAACTGCCTGGTCGAAGTGCGCGTGCAACCGCCCGAACAAAGCTGGCCAACATTAAGCGGCAAAAAAGTAAATTTGAAGATGTCTACACAAACAATAGCTGGCACCACTGATGCTTGGGGGCTGGCTGTATTTAACGATGTTCGCATTACCAATTTAGCTACAGCCACCATTGAAATCGCAACTTAGCAATTTGCCTCTTTACCCATCATCGATCAGTAATAATCCGAATAATCTCCGTCACAACAGCTTCAACCTTTTCCGCAGAAAGCCTTCCTGCTGTGCGCAAAATAATACTCGAATCAGCCGTGAAAATACGATTAGGTCGTACATGACTTGCCTGGGGTAAACGGCCGTTTTCAAAATCCTGCTCGCTGATGGCAATTGCACTTCCATCACGCTTTGCTTTACTGGTAATCATGCAAAGAATTAGGTCATTATATGTTTGTGTCGGTGCAACAACCAGAGCCGGTCGCTTTTTGCTAGTAGTCAAATCAGAGAATGGAAAAGGCAAAACAACGACATCCCCTTTTACAAATTCTGCCATGCTTCATCTTCCTCTGGGGAATTCCATTCTTGGGCTAATATGCGTTCTGAAGCCAACATAGTTGCTAAAGCTTCCCCCTGTTGCTCACGTTGAACACGCCGTTGTGCCCGTTTTCTCGCCAGTTCTTCCCGAATAGTAAGGTAGTCCTCATAGTCCAACATCGTGACAACCGGTTTATCATATCGTGTGATTACGACATCCACCTCTTTGCCTAATACGATATCTAACATTTCGCGCCAATTATTACGTGCTTGATTGCTTTCAACCGTTTTTATACTCATAAGAAACCATCCTCATTCGTTATATATCACATCATGTTCAAGTTGTACAACATTTTAGACTTTTACTATCAAGACGTCAAGCGGAACTATTTTCTAAAAATGGCATAATCCACTAACTTATCAGGGTAAATGCTGCCCAATATTGCGGATGGGCAAATGGTATTGTTTCCTGGGTGAATATTTGAGGGATCGAACTTTCCTCAAATTCATGATCTCGTTTTAGTCTGTCGATTATTTCTATTACGTATGATAACTGAACAGTTTGTAACCAGCATTGAGCTTGATGCAGCGTCGCACTTAAATCAAGGCCGCTTTCTAATAATTTGTAAAAACGCATGATTAACAAAAAAGCTGGCAAATCGGCAACAGGCCATTGGGTGACTAAAACAGCACCAGCACCTGCATACAAAAAGGCACGCGTTAAACCCATGGCTTCATCACCACGCAAAATGTGACTGACCCCGGTTTGGCAAGCAGACAAGGTGACGAGTTCGGCCGGAATTTGCCAGGTTTTGATGATTTCTCGTGCCGTTAACTGTTCACCAGGGGCGATTGCCAAGTATGATTCTAATGGGTCAGTTGGGTTGAACCAACCATGACAGGCAAAATGTAAATGACGATAACCAACGGCCGTTGCCCGCAAACTCTCCCCACTTAAAACACCCCCATCAAAACAATCCCCATCCAACAGCCGCGCAACTGCCCGTGCCTCAAGGGACGCAAACTGCAAAAAATGATCATCTCCCTCATAGCTAAGCGCCATGCAACTTTGTAGCGGCCTTTGTTGTTTGAAAACATCAGGCTTGCGATTCAACAGCAGCGTCGCGCTGGGCGCGTAGGTGATATTGGGGCCACTGGGATGGACAAGCGGGAGACCATTTGCAGCCAACAAGGAATTAAAGGGAATATGATGTAACGGACCATGTGGAATGATAATCAGGTCTGCTTTTATGGTTTGAACCAATGCGGGTTGGAGCAACAATGCATAGAGGTGTTGGGAGGTAGCGGGATGCCAAAATTGGTCAACAACGTTGCTGCGTGGCGATGCTGTCGCTAATAAATTGGGATCGATGCCACAATCATATGTTTGTAATTGCGCCCGATTCATGGCAAAAAGCAGGGTATGGCCAGGCACACGCAGCAGATCGTGCAAGGGATTGTCTGGCGTTAAGCTTGCTAGCAGTGGGGCATCTTGCGCCAATACACCCGTTGTAAAGTAACACAGCACCTGTGTATCTGGCTTCAAGTAATTCTGAACGGCCGTTGCCGTCACAACATCAGCCTGACCAGTCAACACCGCCTCGGCATAGGCTCTGGCACGTGCACGTTCAGCCCATGCAAACGCAGTTTCACCACGACCTAATTGAAAATTCAACAAGACCAGCCGTTCAAATATTTGCTGCCAACGCCCCAACAACGAGATTTTTAACGCTTCATCTTGCATAGGATCGCGGCTGGTTTCGATGATGTCAACGGCCGTTTCCCACTGCTCCAGTGCCGCCTCAAATTCACCATTGCGTTCTAAAATCTCACCCAAACGTAAATAAATCGTCGGCAAAACATCACGGCGATCAATTTCAAGAGCCAAATCTAACGCCTGCCCATACGCATTTTTTGCGGCTGTTTGGTTACCGAATGCTTGATAAGCCAATCCTAAATGCAGGTAAGTATCAACCCGGTAAACGCGAGTTGTCATCAAATTCAAAGCCTCTTGAAAAGCCGTCAGTGCCGCTTCAAGCTGTCCTTGTAATAAAAAAACTTCGCCAATATTATTAAGTCCGCGCCCGACAGCATCTAGCGCGCCTTCTTTCCGTCTCTGCTCAACGAGGTGTGTAAAAGAAGCTATTGCCTCTTCCCATTTACCCTGATCGCGCAGCACAAGCCCTAATTCATTCTGTGCCGCCGCCAGCCATTGGGCTGATCCTTCCTGTGTAAATAATGCTGCTGCCGCACTTAAACGGGCTTCGGCGGTTGAATAATCCTGCAGTTGATAGGCAACGATTCCCATATTCAACAGAACTTTACCGCTGTTTAGCCGGTCGCCTATTTTTTGCCAAAGTGCCAGGCTTTCTACATATCCGTTAAGCGCATCTTCCAAACGACCAAGTAGACGATAACAAATCGCCCGCGAATTCAATATCCGACCACGCAAACGATCTTGTAAATCTGGGGCGGCTAATAATGCATCAAATTTTTTTACGGCCGTTGCATACTGTTCAGCTTTTCGCAAGGCGACGGCTTCAAAGTATTGGATTGTGTATTGAGTTGCTACGGCCGTTCCCTTCAAACAGTGCATTTTCATAACAACCGCCATCAACTGCTCCGGATCATCCTTCAACAGACGGTTGGCTAAACGTTCAAAAATAGCTGCCAATGCAGGCTCATATGTAAAATCTCCCTGTTGCAAACTGTCGGCAAATAACGTTAAGGCTTGTTCGTGCAGTTGACGATAGGCGGCGGCATCATTGTTTTCTAACTGTGTCAGCAAATGTTGGGCCAAATCGGGTTGGATGTGGATACGGCCGTTTACCAATGACACACCATCCCGGCTCGCAGCCCACTCTATAAGCGCTTGCTTTTCATCAAATGGGGATAGCTCAACCAAAATAGCAGGACTTACCGCACCACAAATGGCAATCTGATACAAAAGTTGATCTTGCGGGTTTATTGAAATTGATTGCTCTGTCATGCTACACTGTATACGTTAGTCAATTTGTTGTAATGTGGGTTAGCTGAAAGCTCATACAAAAAGAAAGGATCCGACCCGATTATTCGTCCTATATTTGATAAATGCATCAATGTTGCCATAAGAAAAATATTTTGCGCTGCGGCGTACCATTCGACCAAGCTCGCGCCGAAATCAACGAATGAATGAATAAAAATCGTAGGTCGAATTGCTAATCCGACCATCGGATTAACAATCCGAATTACATAGGAGATACGTATGCGTCTGCATAATAAACCAGTAGTTTACCTGCTTTTCTTAATAGTAACCCTCATGGTTATGATTGTCATATCCACCCAGACAGCCAAATCCAGCTTCACCGAGCATGAATCTACAACAATCGCATCTGGGGACAATATTGTCTTTATGAATGCGTCTCAACAACTAATTGCCAATGAACAAGTGCGTGTGATTTGTTTTGCAACCCAAAACGGACTCCCGATCTCAGATTATTGGATAACTATCAATAGCAGCGGCGTGCCACAGGAGCCGTTACCAGCTAACTGCAATTTCATTGCTGCTTTGCGCTTACTTTATGAACAACCGGCAGGCCATCCAGACCATGGGCCAGCCTATTGGATTTATGCAACAAGTTGGGCTGCCGGTGACAACACACCGCAACCAGTTGCTGAGACAATCATTATCCCCGATGATCAAACGCTGGTCTTATTCAATGTCGTCGCCAGTTTAGCCTGGGAACCCGTTGCAGATAGTCCTTTCGAACAGCAACTGCGGGATGGACTGATGAAAGCGTCTGCTTATTTGTATGATGTCACCGAAGGCCAAATGGCTTTAGGCCCTTTGACTATCTACAATAACGGCCAAAATTGGGATCAAGCTGATTTGCGTTTCCTCACGGCTAATGATGCCAGACCCTGGGCTTTTGTGGGCGGCATCTTGCCCGCACGCACCCTGTATACATCACCGCAAACCGGACGTTCATCGCGCTTTGGCAATGGAGCTACTTTTTACGGCCGTTTCTGGGACGGCAATAATGCTTACGACAGTGCTGCGGGCAGTTGGGATCAAGCTGATGCTTATCGCACCATTATCCATGAATGGTCTCACTATGCCTTGTTCTTGTACGATGAATATCGTGACATCCTCGCCTTTGAAACCCATTGCACAGGCATCGATAACCGCGATGAATCCAAAGACAAAACCAATGCAAGCATTATGGATCATCAATATACAACTAGTGAGTTTTGGAGCGGCCGTGTCCACGGCTTCCCGACAGACTGCCAAAACACGATCCAATATGAAGTACATGGCGAAGACGATTGGACCACTTTAAGCCATTGGCATTGGATCCAACAACTGCCTACCAGCGTCGATCCGCCCATTCTCGCGCCCGTCGCGCTTGCTGAAGGGCCCAATTTGGGCTTAACCGCCGCCTTGTTTGGCAGTGAGCCAGGACATCATTTATACCTGCCCATCATCCGCAAGGCAGGCAATTGGACACCTTCAACAACCGATTTGCGTGAACCACAAATTGATGTATTCATTGATGAGGGTTTTGAATTCGGTACAGGCTTTGATTCACAGGTATATTTGTTAGAAGATACGGCCGTTGCTCACTTCCCACAGCGTATCTTACACCAGGGTCGGCCGGTTATGGGACCCGAACCCGAGAACTTTATCGGCTCAATGACCATTCTGAATGTCAACGATACAGATCGCCTGCATGTCACTGTTCAGCGGCATCCCACAGATGAAAAAATAGGCGAACTTTACACCTATGCGCCCCAATATTGGCCACCAGGCAGCGAAATCAAACCATTGACAGAGGGAGTCAAGGTTGTCGCCGTCCAAGACCCGTGGTACACCGTTCTCGATCTGCAACCCAATCCTGAGAAACCACGCGAAGAATTAACGGTCATCTTCCAAAGTCTGACACATAGCAATCTGCCCACGCCTATCGCCCATCTATGCGCCATCGATGCCAACAGCGGCTGCGCTGAAGATGAGGCCTGGCTGCAAGAGATGACACCTATCGGCAGCGACATCTGGCAAGCAACCTTCACACCCCTGCCTGGCGCGGAAGAACTGCCACTTTACGGCATTGTGCGCGTCGAAGTGCCAGAATTTGGTGAACGCTTGCGCTGGTTCCGTCAAGCCGGTGGAGTTGGTCCTGCTCATGAGGACGCTGATGCGCCCACCCAAGACGGTGAAGTTACGGTTGATGCCGTGCAGGCAATTTCATCTGGCATTTCGCAGGCCGGCGATTGCAGTCATGTGCTCGTGATGCCCACTGCTGATGACCGACTTCTACGCCAATTATTGCCAGGTGATGTCAAAGGCATTGTCGGCACACCATTCGATATTGACATCTTACAGCCGCATCCAGATGGTGAAGGCTGCATAGGCCTGGAGCCCGAATCATTACCCACACCGGTTGTTGTGACACTTTATTATGATTACGAAATGCTCGCACAATTGGGCATTCAGCGTGATCAACTGCGGGTGCTGCATTATTTCCAAAGCAATGGGGAATGGGTTGATGTGACTGGAGAAGTCTCACCCGAGCCGGATCAAGAAGATGCTAATAACTGGATCGGTAGTTTCCCGCTTAACGATGGTGGTTTTTATGCAATTGGTTGGCGTGAATGATCATTGCGATATACGATTGCAAATCGCGGCTATAATCAGAATGAACTGTCTATAATTTGAACAGAAACGGCCGTTATGCTAATATCTATGCTGAGTTACAAACGATAAGCGACTGACGAGAATATGAACTGTGATTAATTTCATGCAAAAAATCTGGCACGCATACGATGATTTCAACCTAATCGCCGCCACCACGGCAGGACGAGAACGCCTGCCCTTGCCTCAGTTCGCGTCTATGCTTGAGGTGGATCAGCCCTAAATCTGAACCCATCTCCACATAAATCACTTTTACCAAAACGCGGACTGTATAGTCCGCGTTTTTTATTATTGGTACAAGAATTTTCGCCACGAATCTATACTGGTTTATCCAGGGTAGGCAAATATCCAAAATGGAGGATAAAAATGAACAACACAACCGTATTAATCAAGGAACTCAGGGAAACAACCGGCGCTGGATTTCTGGACTGTAAACAAGCATTGGCTGCGCATAATGGCGATGTAGAGCAAGCAACCGATTTTTTGCGTCAAAAAAACCTCAAAAAAGTAGCAAAAAAAACAGAGCGCCCAACATCTGAAGGTTTAATCGTGGTCAAAGCCAATGCAGATAGTGTCTGTGCAATTGCGCTTCAATGTGAGACCGATTTCGTGGCGCTCACCCCCGATTTCAAAGCATTCACTCACAACCTTGCCAATCTTGTGTTGGCAGATGAAGCGATCACTTCAACCGAGAAGTTGGCAACGGCCGTATTCCCCGCCAACCCAGATCAAAACATCCAGGCAGCTATACAGGCACTCATCGGCAAGCTGGGTGAAAACATTAAGCTGGGCCAGGTGGCCCGTTACACGGTCACACCAACCACGGTTATCCATAGCTTTGTGCATGCAGGTGCCATTTCTGGGTATGGGCAGGATGAAGGTCGCTTAGCCGTGTTAGTCGAATTGGATGTTGAAGACAAAACGGCCGTTTCCGATCAAACCGCCCAAACCATCGCCCATGAACTTGCCTTACACATCGCATCTGCCGCGCCTAAATATGTCTCCGCTGCTGATATTCCCAAAGATATTTTGGCGGACAAACAAGTTCAACTACAGGCGCAAGTTGCCGCTGAAAACAAACCAGCTGCGATTAAAGACAAAATTATCGCTGGCCGTCTCGATAAGTTTTATCGTGAGAATTGTTTGCTGTTGCAACCTTTTATCAAAGACGACACGCTCACAGTAGCAGATTGGTTGGAGGCAGAAAGTGCTGGGGTGGGAACGGCCGTGACCATCAAAAGATTCACCCGCCTAGACATCGACACGCAATAAAACAAGTCAGGGATTATTGGGATTTATGGAATTAAAATCCCAATAATCCCCAAAATCCTTGATAAAATAAATAATCCGCATTTTCTCCTCCCAAAAAGTCGGCAAACTCAAGGAAAGGTTTAAACGACCACGTTCGTCCCCTATATGATGCATCACATTTTATTGGAACGAATTACCGTCATTGCCCCCAAAAAAGAGAAACATTTCTTATTCAATATGTTATTTTCTCAACTCAATTGAATCAAAAGAATCACAATACAAGGTAAAGGATCACTTTAGGAGAACAAAATATGTATTCGCATAAACGTAAAGTATTGATTTTATTGTTTTTCATACTCACAATTTCAGTTGTTTCCACCCAAGCAAAAGTACCCGAATATATCCCCAATGCCTGCGACGCAGCACCAGCCGGTTGGGGCACGGACACAGTTGAAAGAACCGATTTTTGTGTCTATTACGACAGTGCGAGCACCACACTCACCCAGGCAACCCAATTTGCCGATGATATTGAAGAACAACTCACTGTTTATTCTGCTTATGGCTGGCCACAACCTGTTCCTTTTGGCAGCAAATGGCAAGCCTGGCTTTCAGATCCCAGTCCTAGCTGTAATGGTGTCGTTTATCCCAGTGGCACAAATGATGAATTGGAAGTCCGCGAAGCTTGTGCACCTGGCACTATCTTGGGTCGCAATGTGGCCGGACATGAACTTGATCATTTAGGCGTGCAATTGCGTGGTACAGTCAACAACTTCGACGAAATCTGGTTCCACGAAGGCATGGCCCGCAGCGGCGAAGATAAAAAATTAGCCGATTCAGATCATTACGCCGCCGCATTGGCCGATTCGTTCACCTATGAACGCGAAGTCAATGATTATCTGTCCAATCCCAACCGCGATATCACCACGATTAGTTATGAGTCAGTGCTTTGGTGGACTTATTTTGCCGAACAATGTGGTTCCACCCCCAATGACGAGGTCGGTCGTGGTGTTGCCGATTCTTTCTTGCAACTTTGGGATTCTGCATTGACATTAAATGGCCTATCTGCCTTAAACAACGCTTTAAGCAATTTAAGCTGCCCCAATTTTGACACAATGTTCCAAGATTTCGCCGTAGCGCTCTACGCCAAAGACCTTTCAGGTTTACCCGATGACAGCTACAATTTTTTGGATGAAGATGAACCAGGAAACTTGTATGCTTACGGGCCACTCGTTCCTGTTCCCGGCGGCACCATCGATTCCGGCACAAGCGCCACCTTCAACAACCAAAATATCGCCCGCTATGGGGTTAACCATTTTGCCGCAGCTCCCCACGCAACCGATTGTGATGTGCCCGTTGTCTCCTTCCATAATGACAATCCTGGTACACCCGCATTTTATGATGTGGTTGTCAACAATTCAGGGGATGTCTTTGGCGGCCATTATCATGGTAATGGGACTGATTGGTCAGTTGCGTTCTTGAATGGCACTGGTTCTAATCAGATTGCTGAATTGGCGGCTTCTGTAGGCAGCCTGGGCAGCAGTTCGCCTTCAGTAGACATCAGCTTCTCGTGTGCAAGCCCCTCCTTAAATATCTTGCAATCGACACAATTATCTCCCGACCATGTGCAATCGGGTGATTTATCAGTCGTGCTGGTGCGCGTAACAGATGGTTCGCCGAACAGCCCCGTTGTGGGTGGTTTATCTAATTCTGATTTCAATGTAACCATCGATGGCTCGCCCGCCTTAATTGTCTCCGGCGGTTTCACTGGCGAGATTTATGCGCTGCTCGTACAGGTTCCAACTTTACCAAATGGCCCTTATACGCTCGAAGTTGAACTGGAGGAACCTGGCTCCAGTACGGTTATCGCCTCTGATAGCGAACTAGAAGCTATCGTTTATGATGCGACACGTGTCGATAATGTCCTGATCATGGATCGCAGTGGTTCAATGTTCGGTGACAAGTTGGATGTTGCCAAAGCAGCGCTCAACTTATTCAACGATGCCTCCAATAACACAGAAGGATTAGCGGCCGTTGCTTATAATCATGATATCGATCCCACTCCAGTCGATATGGCTTTTGGCACATTGCCCCATAAAATTGATGTCGAGGACTTTATTGACGACTTAACTGCTTCTGGTGGCACTTCCATTGGTGACGGCCTCAATGAAGCAGTCGACCAATGTGACACAAGTCCCACTGGCAACACAGAATGTATCATGGTTTTAGCCTCTGATGGTCAAGAAAACTCCTCCCTTTTCGTCGCCGATGTAATGGCCGATGTGATTGCGGCGGGTAAGGTTTTAGCGTTATCAATTGGGCCCGGTGCCAACGAAACGTTGATGCAAGATGTCGCCATGCAAACCGGTGGCTCCGCTTATTATGTAGACACAAATACCAGCAGCCGTGCACCAAATGCACCCGCATACACAGTCGATGATATGGCTTTGGCATTCGGTCGAACCTATCTAACAATGCAAGGGTTGGGTGAAGGACGGTAGGAATTCTTATCTGAGAAAGGCGCAATACCGGTCAACGGCACTACCCAAATCCACTCGGTTGTGCTCGATGAATTCACCACAGAAGCATTGTTTGTACTGGATTGGAATCGCCGTGGTGTTGAGATGCTTTTCATGCTGCAAACACCTAGTGGAGAAACAATTGAACCCAGCAGCACCCCCTACACCATGGAAGATTATTTCCCCAATTATCATTTGGGCTGGCGCATTGATAATCCCGAACCGGGTGAATGGAAGTTACTTGTCATGCATCAAGGTGGCCCAGACATTCCAGTACCTTATCAGGTCACAGTTGGCGGGCATTCGCAAATGGAAGCGTTTATGTTGCCAATCTCGAATCACCAACTGAGCACGGGCGACCAAGTGCAATTATGTGGTCTGTTCCCGACGCAATTTAGCAGCAGAAGTTTTGCAATGGCTAATGTGGGCATGATGGCTGAGGTAACCTCTCCGAACGGGCTCATTTCACCTGTGATGTTCCACGATGATGGTTTGCACAGCGACGGCCGTGCCGATGATGGTTTGTTCTGCGGCTTCTATACCCTCGGTAATCAAGCCAACGAAGTCCCGTCCGATCCTGAAGATGACTTCCCAACACCAGACCCAGAAGACGAAGGCTCCTACATCGTCGATTTGCATGTCCAGCAGACAAACATCATGCGGCGTATGCTGACTGCCTTTACTTTGGCAGAAGGCGAAGACGGCAACAACGACGGCATTCCCGATTCATGGACCGAACAATATGGCCCCTCCAATGCCGATCCTGATCTGGATTTGTTGACAACTGGCGACGAATACTTCGTTGGTACACATCCATTCTTATCTGACAGTGATTTCGGTGGCGAAAATGACGGCTCAGAAATTCGCAAAGGCTTGAATCCGCTAGACCCAGCAGATGACAAGATTGAAGCACCCGAATTCTTCGCATCCAATCCTCAAGATGGGGGTGATGTCGAACTAAGCTACGATGTGAAGCCCGAATATGTACGCGCCCTCATCCATCGCAGCACAAATCCGAATGGCCCGTGGTCTTTGATCGCCGATATTGAGACACTTTC
>CAYGMR010000146.1:0-11284 GCA_964350725.1 uncultured Ardenticatenaceae bacterium
CATTTTCCCACTGAAAACAAATGCGCCACTGGTCATTGATGCAAACGACTCTATCATGTCGCGACAATATCATGAGGCGATACTGTTTGTCAACCCAAATGTTTACTTTTCTAAGTTGGAAGAATGCTAACATCTCAATAAATCGCGGCGGAGTTGGTTGAGCTTGTCGAAACCAACGACCATCGACAAGCTCAGGCCTCATTTGCCCCAGAATATTGAGAAGATACGAAGAATGCGTTAAAATAGACAGTGAAAATAACGATTCTAGGATTAATCCGAAGAGGTAATGGGTGATGGAAGAAGATAACGATGCATTAAACTATGTGATCCCTTTGGCCATTGGCATAGCTGTGATGGCAGCGTGTGGCGTGGTGGGGTTCACACTCTTTATTGTAAGTTGGCTGGTTCTTTAGAGTACCTGCCATTCAAAACGATCATGAACCCTGTTGGTATGCGATTTTTTGCCGACAGGGTTTTTTGTTTTTGAGAAGCAGATCCGCAAATCAGTATTTCGGTCCGCTGACTAGCTGATTGGCCGATATGCTGAGAAAGACTAAAACTTATGAATATTGTGCAATATTGGGCCGCCAACAATGGCGTGCACCTACATGTGATAGAGAGTGATGGCGATGCTGAGGCGGGTGTGCCTTTGGTGTTCATTCCTGGCGGATTGGGTGCGGCCGATGATTATTTGGCAGAGTTTGAGACCTTTGCGCCGCGCCGCTGCCTGGCGATGAGTTTGCGCGGGCAAGGCAAAAGTGATGTGCCTGACAGTGGCTATGCTTTTGCCGATTTTGTGGGTGATATTGAAGCGGTCCTGTTGGCGGGCGGCCTGGATAAGCCTTGTTTGCTGGGTTATTCGATGGGCGCACCGTTGGCGATTGCCTATGCTGCACGCTATCCAGAAGCCTTGAGTGGACTGATTATCGGCGATTATCCGGCGCAATATCCCAAGCTATCGCCCGAATGGGTCGATAGTGCCATGCTGACATTGGGTCGTCTGGCCGATAAGCCGATCATCGAAACTATCCAGGCGGATTCTGAAGCGGTCGATCTATGGGATCGGCTGCCTCAAATCCAATGTCCAGTATTGGTTTTGCGCGGCGGCTTGCCGGATGCTAAGTTGGATGAGGATGATGCCGATAAATATCGTCAACTCCTGCCACAATCCTATGTGATTACTTTCCCACGTTCAGACCATGCGCTTTGGGAGCCGGATTACAATCAGTTTATTACGACAGTGAAAACTTTTTTGCGTGGTTTGGATTTACGGAGATAGATGCAAGGTGGCAGCGTAACGACTGCATTTGCTACTTTGCAACCTTGCCACTTTTTACATAGAGGTAAAGAATGCAATTCGATACAACTTTATTAGCACATTCTTTAGATGAAATGGCGGCTTATACACAAGCGGCTGAAGCGTTGGGATTTGATGGTATCTGGACGGCCGAAACCAAATCAGACCCGTTTTTGCCGTTAACGTTAGCAGCAGAACACAGTCGCCGTTTGAAATTGGGGACGGGCATCGCAGTGACCTTTCCACGCAGTCCGGCTGTGTTGGCGCATATGGGGTGGGATTTGCAGCGTTTTAGCAACGGCCGTTTCATTCTCGGTCTTGGCACACAAGTCAAAGCGCATAATGTGTTACGTTTTGGTGTCAAATGGGAAAAGCCCGTCAAAAAGATGCGCGAAACCATCGAAGCGATCCATGCTTTTTGGCATACCTGGCAAACGGGTGAACCGCTGCATTATGCTGGTGAGTTTTTCAAATTGATGTTAATGACACCCTTTTTCACGCCTGAACCCTTGCCGGAAGGGGTCAACCCACCGCCCATCTACATCGCCGCAATCAACAAACTGATGCTGCGGCTGGCCGGTTCCCATTGTGAAGGTGTCCATATCCATCCGCTGCATACCGTCGACTATTTGCGTGAGTTTGCTTTGCCAGAATTAGCTGTGGGGTGGGAACGTGGCGGCAGGCAGCGCGAGAATTTTGTGTTGAGTACGGCCGTATTCGCCATACCCACCGATGATCCGACCTATGCCGCCTGGGCCGACCAACATGTGCGCCAACAAATCAGCTTTTACATGAGCACACCTGCCTATCGCGTCATCACTGAAATGCACGGCTGGCAAGATATTGCCAAACAACTCAGCGCGGCTGCGCGTAACAACCAATGGGAACAAATGCCCGCGATGATTAGCGACGACATGCTGAACGAATTTGCCGTCACCGGCACATGGGCGGAACTACCAGCCATCATCCATGCCAAATACGGCAACCTGTTGGATCGCGTTAACTATTATTTACCCTACCTCCCTGGCGAAAACGAAGCGGGCTGGCAAGCCACAATCGCCGGCTTCAAACAGTTAAATTTATGACTGCGCGTTCGTATTAAGTGTCACGGATAAAAAGAAACTCGGATTTGGTCAAACGCATATCCGTGTTTTTTCATCCGTGTCTGCAAAGCTTTTTGGTTGTGGATTGCACTACGGAGAAAACAATGTCAATCAACTTCACAGACGAACATCAGATGTTTCGCCAAACGGTGCGGCGCTTTGTGGATGCCGAAATCAAACCGTATGTTGAGGAATGGGAAGATGCGCGTATTTTTCCGGCACATGGCCTTTTCAAAAAGATGGGAGCCTTGGGTTTGTTGGGTTTGACATACCCAGAAGCCTATGGCGGGGGTGGTGTTGATTATTGGTATCAGGCGGTGATGTTGGAAGAAGTGGGGCGTGCGGGCTGTGCGGCCGTTCCGATGGCCATCGCTGTGCAAACTGATATGGCCACACCTGCGCTGGCTGCCCATGGCTCCGAAGCACTCAAACAACGCTATTTGGCTCCTGCCATTGCTGGCGAAATGGTCGCTGCCATCGCCATCAGCGAACCGGATGCTGGCTCAGATGTCGCTGCCATTCGCACCAATGCGATAAGTGACGGTGATGATTACCTGATCAATGGCAGCAAAATGTGGATCACGAACGGCACCCAAGCTGATTACCTCACCTTGTTAGCACGCACCAGTGATGAACGCGGTTTTCGCGGCATGTCTTTGATCATCGTGCCCACAAACACACCCGGATTTACAGTTAGTCGCAAATTGGAAAAAATGGGCAACCATGCCAGTGACACCGCTATTTTATCTTTTGACAATGTGCGCGTGCCCCAAACCAATCGCATTGGACCGGAAGGTATGGGCTTTAGCTTGCAAATGCAGCAGTTTCAAAAAGAACGCCTGGCAGGCACATTGATGGGGCTTTCTGGCATGGAAGAAGCGATTAAATTGACCATTAACTATTGTCGCGAACGCCATACATTCGGCAAACCTTTGATCGACAATCAATGGATCCATTTTCGTATTGCCGAACTGCTGACTGAAATCGAAGCGTTGCGCCAATTGGCTTATCATTGCGTACGCATGTTGGTTGCGGGCGAGGATATGACTAAAGAAGTCTCGATGGCCAAGTTGAAAGCCGGTCGCCTCGCGCGTGAAGTGGCTGACAGTTGTGTGCAATTTCATGGCGGTATGGGGTATGTAGAAGAATATCCAATTGCGCGTTATTTTCGAGATGCACGTTTGTTATCTATTGGTGGCGGTGCCGACGAAATCATGCTGGGCATCATTGCTAAATATGAAGGTATCTTGCCGGGACGTTAGGAAACCAACTTTGTTTTAGTATGGAATTCCAACAGATGATATACTTTCATATGAGCGGATTCCTGCCTTCGTAGGAATGCTCGGAATGGGTGCTTGCGCGCCGAAATCCACAAGATAATCGATATTAATTTAGACACTGATACGGGCGAACACAGATGATTGATTATGTGGATACGGTTAAAGAAGAGTGGTTGTACGAAAAAGAGATGGAAAAGGTGATCGGCTTGATCTTTCAGGTGCGTAATGTATTAGGTGCTGGGAGATCTGAAGAGATTTATCATCAGGCGTTAGTCAAAGCGTTGACGAAGGCTGAGATCCCAATACAATCCAAACCGCGCAACGCATTGATTCATCGTGGTGTAGAACTTCATGTTTTTGAACCGGACATTATTGTGTGGGATAAAATCATATTGGAATTGAAGGTATTACTTAATTATAAAAAGCGTGCATTTCCTTTAGCAAGCCAAGCTCAAATTTTACACTATCTCAAGTTCTATCATTTTGAATTGGGTGCGTTAGTCAATTTTGCACACTCAAAAGTCGGCATTCGTAGGATGATTTTTGAGGAAAGGCTCGTCGAATTTGAGGAAAAGTATGCGCGAATGATACCCTATATCAATGAGGCAGATAAAGCGATCTTGCGTCAAGTTTTAACGCATATCAAGCGAATAGCCCGTCAGTATGGTTTGGGGTATCCAGAATCGTTGTATCGCAAATTAATTGCAGCCGAACTAGCCTATCAAGGAATTTCATGCACTAGCGATATCCGTGTGCCTGCAACTTATGAAGGTGAAAAGATAGGTACCCAAGCGACACCTTTTATATTGATTGAAAATCGTTTTCTTCTACATGTGCGTGCATTGATAGAAGGTACCACCACGCACGATTTTCTGACAACGCGCACATTTTTGGCTGAACTAGGATTGAAGATTGGCTGGGTTGTTAATTTTGGTCGAAGTAAAGTCTACATCCAGGCTACAGCAGTCCGAATGTAAACATCCATGTTCGCCCGTATCAGTGTGCAACATGTGACGAATCCCGCGTCACATTTGATTTACGAAAGCATCCTTTTTCAATTGCAATTCGTAAATTTTTCTAAAGAGTTACTAGTTTGATTTAAAACCTTTAAATTGGAGTAAATAAAGTGGAACAAATACGTGTCGCACGTTCGTTTATTGCAGCCGATTCTTTGGCTGAGATTGTAGCGGAAAATTATAATTTAGATGGCTCTGTTAGCGTGAAAATGTTTAGCAAGTTGCTGCGTACACAGGATAATGACCATTATCGTGTGACTGCGGGCAATGATAGTTATGTCTTGCGCGTTTACCAAAATGGCGACCGCTTGCAACGGCAAGAATCAGATTATCTATTTGAAATGGATTGGCTGAATTTCTTGCAGGCACAAGGCATTCAGGTGTCATATCCCTTGCCACGAAAGGACGGCAGCTATCTAGGAACGTTAGATGCCCCTGAAGGCAAACGGCACTATGTGTTGTTTACACTAGCACCTGGCAAGGGGATGTCAACGACCAACCAAGAACATCTGTATGCGGTTGGTGAAAATATGGCTAAGATTCATTTGGTGTCGAACACATTCAAGAGCAGCAATCACCGCACACCGATTAATTTGGATTTCCTGCTGGACAAACCACTGGCACGTATTCGCAAATCCTGGGGGCCTGTGCGTTCCGAAAATTTGGATATTTTGTTGACTTCAGCGGAAGAGGCACTCGTTGAAATTACAGGTTTGTTCGAGGATACGCCTGATGACAGCGATTGGTGGGGTGTGATTGGCGGCGACTTCCATAATCTGAGCGTGCATTTCAAGGACAACCAACCCACATTTTTTAATTTTGATCTATGTGGCTATGGTTGGCGTGCGTATGATGTGGCAGCTTTCCTTTCTAATACAGGTTTGCTGCAAGCGCCGGAAGAGTATTCGGAGGCGTTTTTTGCGGGGTATTATGGAATACGGCCGTTAGCACCAGAAGAACATGCGGCCGTGTCACCTTTCCTGACTTTACGCCGTGTGTGGCGCATGGGTTTGTTTGCCCTGTCGGATGGCTTGGCTGGGTATACGTTCCTGGCTCCAGCATAATCTCGACTCTATGACCCAGCTTATGAAGCTGGGTCTTTTTTTTATCATGTTACCTTTCCGTGCGAATCCCGACCCGCCAGTTATTTTGATCGTCGATGATGATGCCTTTAACCGCGAAGGTTTGCGCCTGTATTTGGAGCGCAAAGGTTTTGTTGTTGTGGAAGCCGGAGACGCAGCGACAGCTTACCATCTGGCAGAAAAACAACTGTTGGCTGCAGTTGTAGTGGACATTGTCATCCCGTCTACGGCCGTTGCACAAGTTCAGCCAAACCAAAGCCAGGGGATCGTCCTTGCTGAACGCCTAAAACACAGATGGCCTGATTTGGGCATTATTCTATTTTCAGCCCATGAAGATCGTGGACGTGACGTGTGGGAAATGGTATATAATGGCAAACGTGGCCTCGTCTATAAATTAAAAGGCTGTTCTCCCAGGGCGCTGCTAACTGCTATTGAAGATGCCCGATCTGGGCGCGTAAGCATCGACCCAGAGGTGCTGATCCAGCCGCACACATTAGCAGAGCAAATTTTGGTCAGTTTAGGGGTTGAGGAACGGCTGTTGGTGGAAACGGCCGTAGGGTACATTGACGAGTTGACGCCGCGCGAAAAAGAGATTGCCCAACGTCTTGCTGCGGCGCATACAATCTCACGTATTGCCCACGCTTTGAATATCAGTACCCGTACGGTAGAGAACCATATTAGACACATATACAGCAAGTTGGCATTAAACGATTTGGCAGAGACACCATCCAACTTGCGCCGCTCGATTATTATGGCCAAAGCTTATATGGTTTACGATTTGCGCACAGGGACAGCATCATGAGACGCTGGTTAATTCGGCATTGGGTTTCCGGATTGATTAGCTTAACCATCTTCATAGGCATTGCTGGCAATGTAATCCTCTTGCAAGAAATTGGTACGCCATTTGCCGGTTTTATCTCCTCCCGCAATTTTTATGAACCCAATATCGGTTACATTGATTTGGAAACCACACCGACCTGGTGGCCTGGTTTACCCCTGATTGCGCCCATCACCGCCATTAACGGCAAACCTTATTCCAGCAATGTGCGCCACGAATTCGCTGCCTCGTATGAGCAAGCTGACAAAACGGCTACTTTAACATTACTTTCCGATAATGGTGAAGTTGATTTTCCAGTTACAGTCTATCGTTTCACGATGGCACACTATTTTGATTTAAAAGCGATTGAACTGGTTACGGCCGCTGCTTTTTGGTTGCTCGCAATCATGGTTTATCGTGCAAATCCAACAGGTATTGTCAATCGTGTTTTTGCCATTGCCTGTAGTTTGGTTGCTTTACATCGCATGTTGACCGTCACGACCCTGTTTCTTGATGATCGTTTTGTCCCACATTTTTGGGAATTGGTTATATTGATTACGGCCGCATTTCTTGGCGCAGCCTTTTTCCACTTTGCGTGCCTTTTCCCACAGCGTATGCAGACTGTAAACAGAATTTTGCCCCCTGTTTTTTACGGACTAGCAATCATGTTTACTTTATTTTTCCTGTATGCACGTCTGACATGGTTGTTAAACCTGACCCCCTTATTGGCAAGTTACCTTGAAAACTGGGCCTTCTGGGGGACATTGGTTATGTTTGGTATCAGTGTTCTTTTTTTGCTGGGACGGTTAACTACGCTGTTGTTACAACAATCTCGCACACAGCGTGAGCAACGAATCTTGTTAATAATTTGTTCGGGTGTCCTCTTGTCACTGCCAGTGATAGTTATGGTTTTGCTGCCGGTGCTGCCAATTAGCCATAATGCCTTCCACAGCTTCTGGCAAGGATTCGATTTGCGTCCGCTCTTGCTGGCCATTCCACTGGCCTTTGCCTATGTGATTTTGCGCTACCAAGCCTTGCAAAGCCGACATGTGCTGTTTACTGTGGTCATTGTCTTGGCGAGCGCGGCATTGTTAGCCAATCTGGGTGTGGGCGTGTGGCTGCACATGAATCCTCAAGTGGCTGCCTCAGGACGCGCATCACCCATGCTGTTTGTTTTGGGTGTAAGTTTGGCTTCAGGGGCGCTTTGGGCGGGCCAAGAGACGCGGCAGGCGATCTTTGGCCGTGTGTTTATGTGGGATGAGCGCAGCTATACGGCCGTTAACCAATTTGGTCAGCAAGTTTTGCAGGAAACCAACATTGATATATTGCCCCAAACAATTGCGGATGCGTTGGTGGAAAAATTGGATTTGGAACAAGCTGTTGTTTGGCTTTGGCAAGCGGATAATTCCAGATTACAGTTGCACGGACAAGCCGGACTTTTACCCACAAGCCTGCCACAGACCCTTCAATTAGATAAATCTTTTTTTGACACGCATACACAACCGCTTTATCTGCGCCATCCGACACTCACCAAATTACCCGCTGTGTTACAAACAGTATCTCTCGAAAATGGCTTTGAAGTGTTGGTAGCCCTAACCTTAAATATCGAACCTGTGGGCTTACTTGCACTGGGCAAACGGTGGGATGAAGAGATTTTTGATGCGCGAGATTTGGAAATTGTGACCTTAATCGCGCAACAAGCAACACTTTTCCTTGTTGCCGCACGCCAAATGGCTGAACTGCGCCAAGTACCGCAGCGTATGGCAGCCGTACAAGAGCAAGAACGCCTGCGCATTGCCCAGGAACTACACGACACCATCCAGCAATTTCTGGGACGGCTCCCCTTCTTCCTCGAATTAAGCCGTGATGCAGTTCAAGATGAACCGGATGAAGCCGACAAACTGTTAGAACGCTCTATTGCAGATGTGGAACAGGCCGCACGCACTGTGCGGCAGATTCGCAACAACTTGGCCCCTAGCCAATTGAGTGGTGGCATTACACGGCCGTTGCAAGACCTCATCTCCCGTTTCACACAGCGCACTGCTATCGACACGCAGATCAATATCGAACGAGAAATAGATCAACAACTTCCCTTGACTGGGCGTCATGCGCTTTATCGTGTGATGCAGCAGGCGTTGGATAATATTGAGGGACATGCAGAGGCAACGGCCGTGGCTGTTGAAATTCACCTAGAAACAAATAAAGTGGTTTTTGTAATAAACGACAACGGCCGTGGCTTCTCTGAAAGTGAGCGCCAGCGCGCACAAGCGCAAGGCAGCTTTGGTTTGCAATCAATGCAAGCACGTATCGAAGGTGCCGGTGGTCAGTTGCAGATCACCTCAACATACACAGACGGAACCAAACTCGTTGGCTGGCTACCCCTTATTGCTCCTGAATAATAGAGCTTTGTTTCTTGCTAGTCATAGTTTGCGTATTTACCCCTATACCTAAACAGTAAAAACCCTCATGCCAAAGCCGTTTTTTCTGATAATCTGCTAGTGCAAAGTGGGTATGGGGTTAATCACTCTTCAGTACAAGGTTAAGCAGGGTTGTTCCAGTCGCTTTTCATTAAATGCACAGGTGAGCTAAGCTCCGGTGATAACCACCACATATTCCCCACGCGGCTCGTTTTCTTCAAAATGGGCGATGAGTTCGGAAATACGGCCGTTGACCACCCCCTCATACAACTTCGTCAACTCATTGGCCACAGACGCTTCGCGATCCCCAAACACGACCAGCGCATCAGCCAGGAACGCTTTCAAGCGGTATGGGCTTTCGTAAAAGACCAGCGTGTGTGGTGAATCTTGGTCAACAGCCATAAAACGCTGTCGTTTGCCAGATTTACGCGGCGCGAAGCCACGAAAGGTGAATGCATGTGAGGGTAAGCCTGATAATACCACGGCCATCACCACGGCTGATGGGCCAGGAATCATCGTGTAAGGGATTGCGCGTGCGCGTGCTTCGCGTATCAGTGTGAAGCCAGGGTCCGATATGCCCGGTGTACCAGCATTCGAGACGACGGCGACTGAAAGCCCTGCCTCCAGAAACCCCATGATTTTGTTGCCAGCACGCAGTTCGTTATGTTCGTGGAACGAAATTTGGGGCTTCTTGATCTCAAAATGTTGCAGCAGCCGCCCCGTTTTGCGTGTATCTTCGCTGGCAACGTAATCAACTTCACGCAAGGTTTCCAAGGCACGTAAACTGATGTCGCCTAGATTGCCAATGGGGGTTGCCACTAAATAGAGCATGCGCTTAGGAGATCCAATCCATGTTTGCGCCAAGCTGCTGCATTGTTTCGACGAAGCCAGGAAAACTGTCATGGGCGCAGGCGGCATCCAGAATGCGGGTTTCGCTTTTGGCGACTAAACCGGCCACAGCCAACGCCATGCCTAAACGATGATCGTCATGGCTATCTACGGTTGCGCCTTTTAAGTGCAGCGGGCCGTCAATGGTGAAGCCATCAGGCAGTTCGTTGATAGACACGCCTAATTTGCGTAGTTCCCCTGCCAATACGCTGATACGATCGACTTCTTTCACACGCAGTTCGGCCGCATCACGCACGGTGGTGGCGCCGGCGGCTTGTGTAGCGGCGACGGTCAAAATGGGGAATTCATCAATACCACGCACGACTACTTCGCCGCCGATGTCGGCGCTGTGTAGTTCGTCAAAATGGACTGTGAGGTCAACGGCCGTTTCGCCCCCAGTTACTCGTTCATTCGCCATCGAAAAACGCGCCCCCATCTGTTCCAACATTTCCAAGATGCCCGTGCGTGTATCATTGGCACCGACATTTGTAATTGTAATTTCTGAATGTGGAATCAGGGCGGCTGCCACCAAGGGGAAAGCTGCTGAAGAAATATCGCCAGGTACTGTGATGTCCAACGGCTGCAAAGCACGTTCTCCAACCGCTGCAGGCAAAATCACCCAATCTCCATCAACTTCAAGTGGCACACCCATTGCGGTTAACATGCGTTCAGTGTGGTCACGCGCCGGGCCAGGTTGATAGACGCGTGTCGTACCGCTGGCATATAAACCAGCCAACAGAACAGCACTTTTTACCTGCGCGCTGGCAACAGGCATCTCGTAATCAATGCCGTGTAGGGGAGTCGGTTTGATGTGGAGGGGACAACGGCCGTTTACTGTCTGAATATCTGCCCCCATTAAAGTGAGCGGATCGGTTATGCGGCGCATCGGCCGTTTACGTAACTGCTCACTGCCATCCAAAGTCGAAGAAAATGTCTGTCCGGCCATGATGCCTGCCAGCAGACGCAAACCTGTACCGGCATTACGCAGATTTAGCACATCTTGCGGGTTTTGTAACCCATGTAGCCCGCGCCCGGCAATGCGTAAATCCCAAGCTTGTGGCGACACCTCATCAACTTCAATATGCACACCCAAAGCCCGCACTGTCGCCAATGTCGCCAGCGTATCCCCTGCGGGCAGCCAGTTGCGAATGATGCTAACGCCATCGGCTAAAGCACCCAACATGACGGCGCGATGACTGATAGATTTGTCACCAGGCACTGTAATCGTGCCGCGTAGAGGTGTCTTTTGTGGCTGAACACGTAAAGTTGTTGTCATATTATTGGAAAGGAACACGGAGTTTCACGGAGGAAGAGTGGAGATATACGGAGAGTTTCTGGATTCCTGCCTTCGCAGGAATGACAGCATCAACTATTTGGGCTGTTC